>CAZYHJ010000008.1:0-45622 GCA_964646645.1 uncultured Saprospiraceae bacterium
ACAATTCGGTAGCCATTGAGCCTCAGCTTCAGTATAGCATATACAGTGGCGATGAGGATGGATTTCTGGCTGACTATACCAAATTTGGTTTCAACATCGGCGTACAGGCTTTTCTGGGCAGGAACTGATTTCGCTAAGAGGTGTTTTTCTCCGACTCACCAGACGCAAAGGAGATTACTTTAAAATAAGGACCAGGGCAGATGAATCAACCGTCCTGGTCCTTTTTACGCGCTGACTACCGTTCAGTTTTTTATTTAATAAACCTCATGTCACGAGGCATCACATCCCGTTCGTTCTGTATCTTTCCCCAAGTGAAGAAGAAAATACGGCCAGGTAAAAAAGAAGGCACATTTTTATAGCTGGTTTTCGTTTTTACCATTGAAACCGTATATTTCTGCCTGTGAAATGGGCCATATTTCCCCCTTTCGGGGTCTTCTGCCTGCTTTTCAGCTCTTTATACATTTTCTTATTTTATAACCAATTCTCTGGCTATCGAGAAATCTTTACCGCTTTGTGGCTATGGCTAAAAGACTAACGTTTATTTTTTCAATGGTCCTCCTTTTTACGGTCTCTATGGTCCGTGCTCAGGATATCCATTTCTCCCAGTTCTACATGTCACCTCTGACCCTCAACCCGGCGTTGACAGGGGTGATGAATTGCAACACCCGAATCGTAGGCAACTACCGTAATCAATGGTCCTCTGTATTGGGGAAAGCCGCCTACAACACGTACAGCGTCTCCTATGATCAAAAAATGCCCGTGGGCCGCTATGACTATTTCGGCTTCGGAGGAAATGTATGGAGCGATGTCGCAGGTTCACTCGACTTCCAGACCCTGACCCTCAAACTGTCTGGTTCCTACAGCCGCCGCGTCGGTGGTGATCGCCGCAAATCACATTATATCGTCATCGGTGCTGAAGCCGGTGCTTCCCAGCGAAGCATTGACTTCCTGAAAGGGCAATGGCCCAACCAAGTGAACAATGGAGAGCCTGATCCAACCATAGATCCCGGGGAAACCAATCTCTCCGACAACTTCATCTTTGGTGATGTAGGATTAGGCGTTCTTTGGTTCTCTGTATTGAGCAAGAAGTCTAACTTCTATATCGGTGGTGCCTTTAATCACCTCAATAATGCGAACCTGTCCTTCTATCGTCCTGAAATCGAAAAGTACTACAATAAGACCGTACTCCATGCCGGTGGTACCTTCCCGATGGGAGATGGCGATGTGGCCCTTGTGCCTGGCGCCGTATTCTTTAACCAAGGTCCATCGATGGAAATCAATGCCGGTAACAGTTTCCGCTTCGATATGGACGGCAACAATGACGAGTCTTTCCAGCTTGGTGCATGGGTACGCCTCGCACGTCACTTTGAAAAGCCTATCCTGATGGACGCTATCATCCTGTCCACCAGGTTTGACCTGGAGAACTGGGGTATCGGCTTCAGCTATGATATCAATACCTCCAGCCTCAGCGAAGAAAGCCGCGGCAATGGCGGTTTCGAATTCTCGATGATCTACCAGATCTGCGGTCCGCAAGGCCGCGGGGTATACTGTCCGAAATTCTAGTAAAAAAAAGAAGGCGGTTTAAGACCGCCTTCTTTTTTTACATTAATATTTTTTCTACATTCGCTCTATCCCCCTTTGTCAGGTTATAGTCCCCATGACGACATTTTTTTTTAACGACTTTAATACTACTCAGGGATGTTTGGCAACTCAAAAATCGAACAGAAAAACAAAGCCAATGGTGTTATCACCACGGCTTCTACTACGTCCAGCAATAGCCTGGTACAAGGCACCAATGTAGAAGGCACCATCCACGCAGATAAGGATATCCGCATAGATGGGACATTGAAAGGCACATTGACCTGTAAAGGCAAAGTGATCATTGGTCCTACGGGATATATCACCGGAGATATCACTTGTGAAAACGCGGTGATCGAAGGCCGCTTTGAAGGCATCCTTATGGTAGGTGATGTACTCCATGTCAAGGAAACCGCCAAAATCGATGGGGATGTCACAACGCAAAAGCTGGTCGTACAACCCGGATCCATTTTCAATGTGAAGTGCAAGATGGGCGCACCATCCGCCAATGGACGCAGGATGATGGGCGATGAGGATATCATCGAACTCAATACTGCAGGAAAAGCCAAAGCCGCGATGTCTTGACCCGTAAACCCTCTTCCAACGCGTATCTGAAATACAGCGGGCTGGCGATGCAGTTATTTGTACTCCTCGCCGTCGCCGCCTGGATCGGTCAAAAAACAGACAAGGCCTTGCACACCGCAAGGCCTTATTTTACGATCCTGTTTATCCTCTTATTTACGGGAGGATTCTTTTATAAACTCATCAAAGACCTCAGCCGGAAAGATGGAGATTAAATCGTTCCTTAAAGGGCTCGGTATGCTGCTGCTGATTCAGGCCCTCATCACCTACCTGCTGATTTGGATCTTTCCGGTTATCGCTGACCACCTTGGATTCATCATTGCTTCTATGGCTGGCCTGGGATTGTTTTGCGTGATGATCTATGCCGCCGCCAGAATAGCGGCTGCAAGCTCGTTGGCAAGACTATTTATCCAACTGGTGATGATCGCCGTGTTTCTCAAGATGCTGGTATGCCTGGCCCTGGTGATTGGCTATAAAAAAGGATTCCACCCGACGGACAATACCTTTATCTGGCCATTTCTGATTATCTATGTGACCTCAACGATTTATGAAGTGATCTTCCTGGAAAAAACCGGAAGGCCCAAAAAGAAAACAGTGCTCCCATGATCCCTTCCAATGAAGTCATCGTCGAAATCGAAGGCAAACGTTTCGAACTCCAACCTTCCGAGTATACCGACCTGGATTGTGTACAGATCAATGAAGATACCTGGCACCTGCTTGAAGACGGACACGCCCACACCATCACCATTCTTCATGCCGATCCAGCCAATAAAAAATACACGCTGCGCATCGATGGTCAAATCAAAGAAACATCCCTGCTGGGCAAACTAGATATCCTGATTGAAAAGATGGGCCTCAATGCCGCTCAATCCAAAAAGCAAAGTGTGCTGAAAGCCCCCATGCCCGGCATGGTCACAGGTATAAAAGTGGAGGTTGGACAAGAAGTTGAAAAAGGCGCCCCGCTGATCATCCTCGAAGCCATGAAGATGGAAAACATGATCGTTGCTCCACATCATGCTGTGATTAAAACGATTCATGTACACGTCTCACAAGCCATTGATAAAGGCACGGCTCTCATTGAATTCAGTTAATTACGAATTACTAATTACGAATTACTAAAGGGCTGTTGGCAATAGACAATTGACAATAAGCAATAGGCAATAGGCAATTCGAAGCGCAGCCTAGATCCCGCAATGCTGCAAAGCCACTAAGCGGGTAAGCAATAAGGAATGTAAGCCTACAATCGCCAAGTGATTTCAAAAATCGTAATTCGTAATTATTAATTCGTAATTAATAGTTCGCTTCGAAGAAGGATTTATACTCCGTCAGCGATCTCGCTTTAATGACTTCCCTGTAATTTTTCTGTGTGATCGGATACACTTCAAAAAGTGCATTGTCGGGAAGGAAATCTTTGGGATTGCGGATGGCGGTTTCGTAATAGGTCATGGCTTTCTCCTTGGTATTGAATGACCGCACCAGGATCAGGGAGTGATTCTTGGAAGGATCAAAGACCAGGCTCGCCATCTTCAGATTGTCCAATCCAAAGTATTTCTTGTGGAACTCAGCGAGCGCGATCTTGGTGTCTGACAAACTCACTTCGTCCTGGTTGCTGACATATACTATGGCAAAATGCAACGCATTTTCTTCCATGGTATAGGTGGCTGTTTCAAGGCCGGATTCGCCATAGGATTTACCTGTACCTGAATCGCCGAGCAGGAGCAACATATCTTTTGCTTTCCGTTCTTCATCGCTGTTGGGATACCTGGCGATCACATATTTCAAACCATCTACATATGCATCTTTTCCAACCGTGGCGCCCATGGACATCGCTTTGAGCAATTCAAATTTGCCCATCAACTCATTGTTGGTGCCAAAGGTGTGTTCAAGGTTCCTGATCTTGTCCAACACCTCCGTATGTTTCCCTTCAGAAAAGAGCTTGAAGGTTTCATCATAGTATTGAATCAACCTGTCCCGTTCTGACATTTGTTCGGCGGCAAAGTTGGGATCAGATAATACCTTTGCGAATCTTGAATTAGGATACTGGGCAATCAGCATATTCTTGTACTTCTCAGCACGAACATGATCACCTGCGGAGAGCGCCGATAAGTAGAGTTGATAAAAGGTTTCCAACTCTTCAGGTGCATCAGGATATTTCTCGAGGAGAGATTCCATGATCTCAATAGAACTCTTGAAGTCATCCAGGCGGTCACGATAGAGCGAACCCAGCGCTAACATGGACCTGCGGATCTTGCTATGGCAGATAGCCCTGGCAGAATCTGACTTTGGTACATCTTTGAAGAAGTCTTCAATCTCACTTTCATAAATGGCCACACCTGTTGGTGCATCCCCTGTGAGTTCCTCCTGAGTAGAAGCATATTGGGTGGATTTAGAACTCACGCGCCAATAATCTGTCAGGGGGATGTCTCCCCATGCGCGGTCAAAGTCTCGTTTTGCTTTTTTAATATTCTTATCATCAAACGCCCAGAAGATTCCGGAAGCGCTTCCTCCGGCACCTGCGTTAGCTTGTGGAGGAAGATTGCCGGGTGCCGCAGCGGCAGCGGCACCACCTGATCCTAATTTATTGGAGGCCTGTGCCTGCGCGTTCTTTTTTGCGGCAGCTTCTTCCGCTTCCTTCTGTTTCTGCCTTTTAAGATTTACCCCAACAACTTTGAGTTGTTCCGGAGTTAAGGTTGACAGGTAAAGCAAGCTGTCCTGAAGTTCGATGGTATTCAGGTTCATCGCGATATCCGTCAGATTGTCCGCAAGCTTTTTAACCTGCTTGTATCTCAGATCCGTATTCTTCATGATACTTGCACATGCCTTATAGGCTTGTTCGGCTTCGACATACATTTTTTCCTGCATATACAGTGTAGCCAGCAAGTATTGACTTTCTATTTTCTGATACTCATCGTTGCCAACGGTATTGACACTTTCTTCGAGATGCGTGATGGCCAGCGCGATGTTATTTTCATCCATCGCGATAGTACCCAATAAATAATAAATCCTTCCGAGGTAAGGAACATTTTTAATGTCTTTGGTCATCTTCTCCAGTTGCTGTACCGCATCAGCCGTGGCCATCGATTTATTCTTGACGGAGGCGCGGATGATACTCAACTGGGTGTTGAAGATCATGTCGTAATCATTGGTGTAATCAAGGGCCTGCTGAAAGTACTTGCGGGCATCTTCAACTCTACCCTCTCGATAATGTAATTGAGCGATAATGTAACTGTATCTCGCCTTGAGTGATTTCTTTGAGGCGCGTTCGATGGCTTGTTCCAAAAACGGAATGACCTGAGGATAATTTTCACGCTGAAGATGATAATATGCGCGGGCCACTGGTAATTCTTCATAGACTCTTGGAGGAAGAATATCATCGCCTTCCAGTCTTCTGAACTGATAATCTGCGGCGGTCCAGTTTTCGCGTTCGATATATGACTTGGCCAACCACAGAATGGCTTCATCATATGCGGCGGCACGGAGGAAAAAATTGGCCTGATCTCCTTCCTCTTTTCGCTTGGCTCTCAACTCAGCGGCGGTGGGCTCATACTTTTTCACTTCTGAAAGTGGTATAGTCGTCGTACCATCAGCGGCCTTTGTCGTGCCTGGTCTCACGAGGTCGTCAGTGGGTTTGCCCTTCTTCTTCCTTTTCCTGAGTTCTTTATTGTAAGCCTTACGTTCCTTCTCTGCTTTCTTACGGGCTTTTTCGAGTTCCTTTTTACGTTTATTGGCTTCCCTGACTTCAGAAGCTGTTTTCCCTCCGCGGGAAGATGATCGGCTACTCTTACGTTTGTATTTTGAATTGGCCCGCTTGCCGTTGGGCTGGAATTCATCCATGTAATATTCCAGGGCGTTTTCGGCAGATTCGTAATCCTTTTTCAGGTACATGGACTTTCCAATCAACAGGTAGCAGTCGTCTGCCCAATCACTGTACTTGTGCATGGTCACGACGACAGATACTTTTTTAATCGCTTCGTCCAGATCTGCTTTTACCGCATCGGCGTTGTCTACAGCGGCATATTCGTAGAGGGGCAGGATCTCATTATAATTGTCCACATGCTGATCTTCCAGCTTGGCGATGCTGGCCACCACCAGTTCGTTGGCATTAAACCAGCCATTGAACCTGGAGGTCAGATTGTGGTAGTATTGCCCTATTTTTGACTGGTCGTCCCGGCTTTTCTTAGTGACACAGGCGGTTAGGACCCCCAGGAACAAAATGAGCAAAAAGGATTGTTTCACGTTAAAACGGGTATAAAGGCTTACAGACTCCAAATCCGGGGCCAATTTTCCCCTATGGATCGATTCTATTTAACTGATTTGGAGGCAAATTTATTTTAAAAAATCAGTATCCGCCGGATCGCTATGGCAGAACAGGGAAAAACAAGGAAACGCAATTGGCATACCATTTACCGGCTCGTCCTGCGAAAGGACGAAACGCTGGAAGAGGTAGGCTCCTATCGGCTGACCCTGCTCAATATTTATATCCTCCTGTCCTCCATCATTTTGGTGGCCATGGGCCTGATGGCTGTGGTGATTTTCTTTACACCGCTCAAACGCCTGGTGCCCGGGTATGCCGAACCAACGCAACATCCGGAATACATCAAGTTGAGTAAGAAAATGGCGGCCCTGGAAGAGGAGCTTACAAGCTATAAGCTTTATTATGAGCACTTTAACAAGATGATCCGTCAGCCGGACAGTATCGCGGGTAAAAAAACTAACTATACTTCCAGGCTAAAACCAAATGCAGCGGACAAGACTCCCCAGACGGAGGTAGCCACAAATGAGGAGCCAAAAAGAGCGATAAATCCTGTGGCTAGTGTCGCCCCTACCCCCGCAATTCTCAACCTCGCGGATTACAGATACCTGATGCCGCCCATTTCAGGGGTGATCAGCAGTGGATTTGATGCCAAAACGGATCATTTGGGCGTAGATATCCTCGCTCCGCACGATACCCCGGTCAAAGCCATATGGGACGGACACGTGATCATGGCGGACTGGACCCTGGAAACAGGTTACACCATAGGCATCCAGCATAGCAATGACATGGTTTCTTTTTATAAGCACAATGCCACGCTCCTCAAGCGGGACGGGGCCTATGTAAGAGCCGGTGAGGCCGTGGCCTTGATTGGAAATACCGGGAAACTGACGACCGGCCCCCATCTGCATTTTGAATTATGGTTGCAGGGCAAGCCGGTGGACCCGACCAACTATATTGATTTTTAGGCTTTTCCACAGATCAGGAACGAAAATTGCATAATTTGAATTTAGCATTTGGCCCTGTGCCGGGCTAAAACCTGAAAAACTGCTTTTTTATTAAACACGGCTACCGCTATGAAGCAACCAGCCCTCAAAGAGGCGTACAATGAAAAAGGGGAAAAGCTAAGTCCCAAGCTTCCCGCTGAGGTTAAAAATTACCTGATCGATATCGATGGGACCATTTGTGATGATATCCCAAATGAGGAACCTGAAAGGATGGTGGATTGCCCTTACTATCCCGATGCCCTTGAAGTCATCAATCAATGGTATGCAGAAGGCCACATCATTACCTTCTTTACCTCCAGAACTGAAGCTCACCGTGAAATCACAGAGCAATGGCTCAATAAATGCGGTTTTAAATATCATGGCCTCCTGGTAGGAAAACCCAGGGGTGGCAACTATCACTGGATTGATAATCACATTGTCAAAGCCACAAGATTTAAAGGCAAGTTTACCAACTTCGTTCTGAAGAATAAGGACATTGAAGTGTTCGAGCCTTAAGCAATAGATTATTCCTCTTTGCGAAGCAAATCCTTCAATGCTTCTTCAATCCGGTTAAATCTGAATGTATATCCTTCGGCCAATAATTTACCGGGATAGGCCTTACAACTCTGCAACAACATTTGCCGCATTTCTCCCATCATCACATTCAATACTAATCCTGGAACCGGAACCGCCATTTTATGCAATTCCTTAGCTATGACATGACTTAAGGCTTTACTGGTCACCGCATGTGGAGCAACGGTCAGGTAGTGATGCTGCGTATTTGAATGCGTGACCGCATGGAGTATGATTTGAACAACATCATCTATGTGGATCCAGGGCCAGTATTGCTGACCATTTCCAAAATACCCGATAATACCTGCAGGTGCTGTACTCAGCAATTCCTTTAAAGCTCCTCCCTTTTCGCTTAAAACAATACCCACCCTTAAAATTACTGTTCTGCTCCCCAAAGGCATGATCTCTTCATGCGCTTGCTCCCATTGTTTTGCCACATGGGCCATCCAATTGTCATCAGGACCCGGTGGTGAATGATCATCTATGAGTTCATCTTCCCGATCACCGTAGATACCAATCGCGGAAGTTCCGATATACACATCCGTTTTTAGTTGACCTGATCTGAGCTTTGCGGCAATGGTATGACAGGCATCAATACGACTCGATAAAATATCTTGCTTTCGTGCACTTGTCCAGCGTCCGCCTGCTATCGATGCACCTGCCAGGTTGATGATTGCATCATAATTAGTCTCCTGATCCAAATCTATGAGCCCCTTTGAGGGATCCCAGACGATATGCCCCTTTCCGGGCGTGCGGCTGAGGATATCGACTTCCCAGCCTTCTTCCTGTGCTGCGATTTTAAGCGCTGAACCAATCAAACCTGTCCCACCGGCTATTAATAGCTTTCTTTTCATCCCTCGTGAAACACATTTCGAAGCAGCTAGTTTAGTGCCAGGCATACAGAAAATAGCGAATAGCGGGAATCCTCTGTTGTCTTTCTATCTTTGAATCATGCATAGGAAGGGACTCAACCATTGGTTTACCGTTTTCGTGTTTGCGGTATTGGGATTTTTATCCTGTAAAAACACGGCTGAAGAAACAAGTTTTGAAGTCGCCATCAGGTTGCCCAATGAACCTGAGAGCCTTCATCCGATCTTTTCGAAAAGTACATATGCGGCACCTATTGAGGGATTGATCCTCATGCCGCTGGCAGAATTTGATCCGGTAACCCTGGAACTTTCACCGTTACTGATTACAAGTATTCCTGTCGGTGAGAAAGTGACCTACGGTAAAAATGCCAATGGCAAAGTATTCAGGTTTGCCTTCAGACCTGAAGCTGTGTGGGCCGATGGAAAACCCGTGACCGGAAATGATTATCTCTTTACGTTCAAGTCCGTATACAATCCGCATGTCAATGCGCGCAGCTGGCGCAGCTTTATGGATTTTGTGAGTGAAATCGAAGTGGATGCGGCTGATCCGAAAAATGTAACCGTGTATTTTGACAGTACGTATATGCTGGATGTTCAGGCGACCACGAACTTTAATATTTATCCTGCGCACATTTATGATCCGAAAAATATCATGGCAGGATTTACACTCGAAGAACTCCGCGACGCAGGAAAGACCTGGAGCGCTGATCAGGACAGTTTGTTGAAAGCATTCGCCACGAATTATGAATCTCCGGTCTACTTTAGGGAAACGGTGGTGGGTAATGGTCCTTATATTTTGGATCAGTGGGTCACAGGAGAATTTATTCGTTTGACCCGTAACCCTAACTGGTGGGGTGATCAGTTGAAGGATCCACCATTGTTGTTGCAGGCCTATCCCTCAGCCATCACATACAAATTTATCCTCGATGCTACTGCCGCGGAAGCCGCACTCAAGGCTGGTGAAATTGATCTCATGGCTGAAGTACCTGTCAATGCCTTTAAAGCCATGGAAGGCGATGCGCAGTGGAAAGAAAAACTACAATTTGTGACACCGGAACAAATGCAGGTCAATTATCTTGAACTGAACACCCGTGATTCCATTTTAGCGGATGTCCGTATTCGCAAAGCATTGGCGTTGATCATTGACTATGATGGCATCCTTAACAACATTCTTCAGGGATTGGCTGAGCGGACCACCGGACCTATTTATCCTAAGAAGCGGTATTTTGATAAAAGTCTTCAACCTATACAACAAGACATCAATGCGGCACTGGCCTTGATCAAGGAGGCAGGTTGGAATGACACGAATGGAAATGGTATTCCGGACAAAATGATTGGCGGAAAGCGCACGGAGCTGCATCTTGAGATCAAAACAACGAACAAAGAGGAAGGATTGGCGACCTCGAATATTGTCAAGGAGAACGCCGCGAAGGCTGGATTTGATATTGAGATTGTGATTGTAGATCCCAGTCAGTTGCAGCAGGATATCAAGCAAAACAATTTTACGATCATTCCGATACGCGTCAATGCTTTTCCTGAAGACTATGATCCCTATGTCCTATGGCATTCGGACAACGATCACGAAGGAGGTACGAATCGAACAGGTTTTCATACCCCTGAACTTGATCAGATCATTGATCAACTCAGGTCAACTGAAGATGATGCTCAAAAGGATGTGTTGTATAAAGCGTTTCAGAAAATCATCTACGAACAACAGCCTTCGATCTATCTCTACGTGCCAAAGCAACGGATTATTGCATCAAAGCGAGTGGATCTGCTGACATCGCCGCGGAGGCCCGGCTATTTTGAAAACCTGCTGAAACCTGCGGGACAATAACCTTACATGCTGACCACCCTGCTCAAACGTTGCCTTCAGGCTGTTTTCTTGTTGGGGGTGATCTCTGTGATGGCGTTTTATCTCAGCAAAGCAGTGCCAGGAGATGAGGTCCTGGACTATCTGAGCATTGATGACACCCGATATTCTGTGGCGGCTGATCCACTGGAGCAACATTTGGCGTATACCAAGGTGGCTAAAAATCGCGGACTTGATTTGCCTTTGTTTTATTGTTCCATTCGGTCGGGGTATGCGGCTGATTCTTTGTTTACCATAGCCTCTCAGGCGAATAGGGAGACCGTTCGTCATTGGGTAAAAACCTCAAGGCAACCGGATGATGTGATGCGATTGTATCAAGACATCATCAACGGTATGCGCGTAAGTTGTCCCGCATCAGATACCTCTGCTCTCGCTAAACAGGTGTGTGAGGGCCTTGCAGGGTTATTAAGTATGCAGGATCTATTTACGGTGCATCATGCTGTCATACGACTTCATCAGGATGTCGCTGCATCACCACAACAGCATCCTGTGTTTGAAGCGACATTGGATCGAATCAATAAAGATGTTGAGCAACTGGTCAACACCAAACATTTGTCGAACTGGCAGGATTGGTTTCCAAAAATGCAATGGCATGGATCAGGCAATCAATATCATCGCTGGATCAGTGGGTTGATCACCTTCAAACCATTGACTTCGCTTGTTGATGGCAGGAATGCATGGACGAAAATTGGTGAAGCCTTGAAATGGACATTGCTGCTGAATGGATTTGCATTTCTATTGGCGATGTGTGCCGGGGTGTATATCGGAGTGTGGAGTGGCGCGAATGATGGGAAGCGTTTTGAAAAATGGGTACACATCGGGTTGTTTGCATTGTTTGCGTTGCCATCCTTTTGGCTCGCCACCTTGTTGATTTACTTTTTCTCCAGTGGAGAATGGTTATCGTTATTCCCATCGGGAGGACTTGGTGCTTATCGTCAGGCACAAGGGATCTGGTCTAAAACCACTTTACTCGCCACGCATTTGTTCCTTCCGGTAATGTGTCTGAGCCTGGGGTCGCTGGCGTATGTGTCGCGGCAGATGAAGCAGAGCGTGATCCATCAGTTTCACCAACCTTATGTTTTCTTCTTGCGGGCACAAGGCATTTCAGAAAAGACCATCCTGTGGAAACACATTTTGCGCAATGCGTTGTTTCCGATGATCACGATGATTGGTTCTTCATTGCCGGCATTACTTTCAGGTTCATTGATCATTGAAGTGATCTTCAGCATTCCGGGTATGGGTCGGTTGCTGTACAATAGTCTATTGGCGAGGGATTGGCCTGTCGTCTTTCCGGTGTTGATGTTGGGAGCAGCGATTACGGTTATTTCCTACATCCTGACAGATGTGGCGTACAAGTGGGCTGATCCCCGCGTAAAATCCATAGCGTCATGAAGTGGATGATGTCCTTGCTTCGCAGTTTACCCGGATGGACGTCAAGTATGCCCGCGCGCATGGCATATGCATTTATCTTTTTGCTCATGATCATCGCGCTGCTGGGACCGATCATCGCGAATGAGAAACCGTATTACTGTCAGCTTGACGGAAAAAAATATTATCCGCTCTTTACGGGGCTGACAGAAGTTGAATTGTCCAATGCGCATCCGGGGTATTCACCAGTCGATTGGCAAAAGACAAAGTTTGATCGTGTGTGGCGTGCGCCTATACCTTATAGTTATCACACCATCGATTTAGAGGCAGGCACCTACATCAGTCCGTTTGCTTCACAAATAGCTACGGGGCGTTTCAGGCATTGGTTGGGAACGGATGCGTTGGGACGAGATGTATTGGCGGGCATGATCCGGGGGTGCAGGGTGAGTTTGCTGATCGGGTTTGGTTCGATGTTGCTTGCCTTATTGATTGGCGTTCCTTTTGGGGCCATCGCTGCGTGGTGGGGTAATAAGCAGTTGCGGATGAATATAGGACAGCTCATGTTTGCTTTATTCCTGTTGATCGTGATTGGTTTAATTTGGTTTATGCCTATCCCGACGATCTACATAGTACTCCTTACACTGTGCATACTTCTCCTGATAGTGGTCATCATCAGCCGATGGAGAGGAGATCGGGTCGGGAGGATCGCTTTGCCGGTGGATAGGATGGTGATGGGTGTGATCAGTATCATCGATGGATTTCCGGCCATCTTCCTGATTTTGGTTTTAGTGGCGGTGCTTCCGGTCAAAGGGTGGGTCGTCATCATGGGTATCATCGCTTTACTGCGTTGGCCGGCGATGGCGAGATACATGAGGGCTGAGGTCTTCAAAATGAAAGAAGCTAATTATATCAAAGCCGCGCAGATCCTCAACATTCCTTCGCTGCATATTTTGGGCAAACAAATTATTCCCTATGCGTTGCGACCGGTGATGATCTCTTTCATCTTTGGAGTATCATCAGCGATCCTTGCCGAGTCATCACTTTCCTTCCTTGGTATTGGTTTACCCTCTGACGAAATCAACTGGGGCCGATTACTTGCCCAGTCGCGCAATCATTTTGCGGCTTGGTGGTTGGTCGTGTTCCCTGGCTGCGCGATTTTCTTTACACTGCTCTCGTTGTATACGATAGGGAATTCGTATCAAAGCAAAATCGTTGAATAGATTTATCAACGATTAAGCAATTTGGGCAATCAGAAAAGTTCAGGCTGTGTCTGGTGTGTTTAGAGGGTTTAGTTTAATCACCTTTTCGGTGATTAAGTTTAGAAAGTTTAGTTTAATTCCCCTAACGCTCTAAACTTCCTCAACAGTGGCCGCCGCAGGCGTACAAACGCTAAACTTTCTCAACACCTTCTAAAGGGGAATGATCATTTAATCAATTGGTGTGCTTCTGCTTGTGCTTAGGTTTGTACTTGCCTTTGTTCTTGCCTTTATAATTCTGCTTGTTGGGCAGTAGACCGGAGGTGGTTTTGCTGGATTTATAGTTGCCTTGTTTGTCCACTTTGGTTTGGGCGGATTCGGCGGGGCAACCTGATTTTTTACTGCAGGCGGGTGCGGAAAGGGCTATCAATACGGCAAAAAAGAGGTATCCGATGTGTTTCATGCCGTAAAAATAGGGGTTTCCGGGGGGTAAGTCGATAAAAAGTCAATAAAATCAGGCCTTCCGGGCTAAAATTCATGTATAAAATTTGTTTTTAATATATCCGCGATATACTTTTACGCCCGAATTAATTATTTATTTCACATTAATCAACTGATAATGAACAAAGGCGAATTGATTGAAGCTATTGCAGCCGGAGCTGACATGACTAAGGCAGATGCCGGTCGTGCACTCGATGCTACCCTCGAAGCCATCACCAAGGCTCTTAAGAAAGGAGACAAGGTGACGATTCCAGGTTTCGGTACCTACTCTGTGACCAAGCGTGCTGCCCGTACAGGCCGTAACCCAGCCACAGGTGAAACCATCAAGATCAAAGCAAAGAAAACTCCTAAGTTTAAAGCAGGAGCTGGTCTTTCTGAAGCAGTAAAGTAACCGCTCTTTCACTTTGATGGTTGTACCGTCACCCACGGTACAAAAAACTGAAGAAGGCATTCTGAAACAGATTGCCTTCTTCTTTTATCTTTTTATCCAACCAACCTCGAGTTATGCCTGATATACAGGATCTCAAAAATATTTGCAGCCAGGTACGGCGCGACATCATCCGCATGGTTCACCAATGTCAGAGTGGCCATCCCGGCGGATCCCTGGGCTGCACAGAATATATGGTCGCCCTCTACTTTCATACCATGCATCACAACCTTCCGTTTACGATGGAAGGCAAAGGTGAGGACATGTTTTTTCTCTCCAACGGACACATCTCCCCGGTATGGTATAGTGTCTTATCCCGCAGCGGATATTTTCCGACTGAAGAACTCGGAACATTCAGAAGGATAAACACACGACTACAAGGTCATCCAACCACACATGAAAAATTGCCTGGTGTGCGCGTAGCCTCCGGTTCCCTCGGACAAGGACTTTCTGTGGCGATCGGTGCTGCCATGGCCAAGAAACTGGACAAGGATCCATCGATCGTGTATGCATTGACCGGTGACGGCGAGCTTAATGAAGGACAAATCTGGGAAGCCATGATGGCCGCCGCACATCATAAAGTGGACAACCTCATCGTGACCGTGGATTGGAACGGCCAGCAAATTGATGGTCCTACCAAAGAAGTCATGTCACTCGGTGATCTCGATGCGAAGTGGAAATCCTTTGGCTGGATCGTGCTTCAAATGAATGGCAATGATATCGAAGATGTCATCGAAACCCTCGACCAGGCCAAAGCGCTTTCAGGTAAAGGACAACCTGTGGTGATCCTGATGAAAACCGAAATGGGCTATGGTGTTGATTTTATGATGGGCAGCCACCACTGGCACGGCGTCGCGCCAAATGATGAACAAAAAGAAAAAGCATTAGCGCAATTAGAAGAAACATTGGGCGATTATTGAGCAGAGGGCAGAGAGCATAGGGCATATCGAAGCGCAGCGAAGATCCCGCAGTGTTGCGAAGCCACTAAGCGGGAGAGCATAGGGCAGAGAGCATAGGGCAGAAAGAAAAAGCTTTATGGCAGGAAAGTCCCCTTTAGAGGATATAAGCACCGACGAATCACCTTCCACTACGAAGTCCCCTTTAGGGGATTTAGGGGCCAACGAGGCAGAAGGGCAGAAAGAAAATGAAAGATGAACGTACGTCGGTCGGCGGTCGGTCGTCAATGGTCATTTAAAAGACAAACAAAAGAAAAAACATGTTATCAGATTTTCCAGTTACAGGTAAGAAAGCCACACGCGATGGGTTTGGGGATGGATTGTTGGCCGTAGGGCAGCAACATAGCAATGTGGTGGCGCTGTGTGCCGACCTGGTGGGTTCACTGAAAATGAACGCGTTTATCAAGGCGTTTCCTGAAAGATTTATTCAGACCGGAATTGCGGAGGCCAATATGATGGGAATTGCTGCCGGTCTTGCGACCGCGGGAAAGATTCCCTATACAGGCACCTTTGCCAATTTTTCAACAGGTCGTGTGTATGATCAGATCAGGCAATCGATTGCCTATTCACACAAGAATGTAAAAATCTGTGCTTCACATGCGGGCCTTACACTGGGTGAAGATGGAGCCACACACCAGATCCTGGAAGACATCGGATTGATGAAGATGCTTCCCGGAATGACGGTGATCAATCCTTGTGATTACAATCAAACTAAAGCTGCTACCATCGCGATTGCTGAACATTACGGACCGGTGTATTTGCGTTTTGGTCGCCCTTCATGGCCGATTGCCATCCCGGACAATATGCCTTTTGTGATTGGCAAGGGCATCATGATGCAGGAAGGAACAGATGTTACGATCGTAGCAACCGGTCATCTTGTGGCCTATGCGATGGAGGCTGTGCAGCAACTATCCTCTCAAGGTATCTCTGCCGAATTGATCAACATCCATACGATCAAACCACTGGATGAAGAAATCATTCTCGATTCCGTAGCCAAAACAAAATGTATCGTCACTGCTGAAGAACATCAGCGTCATGGTGGCCTCGGTGATTCCGTCGCGCAGCTTCTCGCCCGCAAGCGCCCTACCCCACAGGAATACGTGGCGGTCAATGATAGTTTTGGAGAGAGCGGTACGCCAGAGCAGTTGCTGTTGAAGTATGGATTAGGTCCTGAAAATATTGTCGACGCTGCGAAGAACGCATTGAGCAGGAAGTAGTAGGGGCAAAACAATTTTTGCCCCGGATATCGAATGACCGTTGGGCGAAAAGGCATAGAGCATAGAGCATAGAGCCTAGGGCAGAAGGGCAGAAGGGCAGAAGGCTAAATATCTCATGACTTTGCAAGGGCTATTCTTATGGAAGTCCCCTTTAGGGGATTTAGGGGCCGACCTGCAAAGAGCTGAGGGATGAATACTTTGACACATCCCCGATTAAAGTAAGCACCCAGCTAAATTCCATTCCTGTATATTAACGCAGCCAATTACTCAATTAAACTAACCGTTTATCCATTTGACGATTGCTTCAAGCTTAGGTCTGGTATTTTAGCAGGGTTAATAAACCAAACCCATACATCATGCTGCACTACTACCCCATGGCCCCAGGAAACAAATGGACCTACCAACTCAAGGACGGAAGCACGTATACCAATGAGGTCACCGGTATTGATGACCAGATCATCACGATGCAAAACAGCACCGTGGCTGATCCGACGCGGGTCAAGGTGGAAAACGGAACCATGTATAATGAACTCATGTCACCAGGCAACTATCAATTGTGGCTAAAGGACGATCTGAAAAAAGGAGACACATGGGATGCCACCTTCACCGCCAATGGCCTGAACAGCATCATGGAGTTTACGGTCAAGGATACCGGGATCAGTAAAGAAGTGAATGGCAAGCAATATCCCGATGTGATCATGCTCGAAGCAGAAAGCAAAATCGAGATGAATGGCAACCGCATCAGCACGCAGTTTTTTACGCAGTATTATTACGCCAAAGGTGTTGGATTGATCCTGACGACTTCGTCAGTTGGGGATGAACATGCATTGATCAGTTATGACCTGAAGTAGAAATCAATCTCATTTCAATCCACATCTGGCACTTACATCAAAACCATTTACCGTGTTTGTGACAGGTCTGTCCGGAGTGTGACCGGCGACAATATCGATTGAATTTTAGAATGAGATACATACTTCCATCTGCTGTCTGATAGATAAATACTAATTGGTCAGGAACATTTCCAATTTTTCCACATACTGCCGGTCTTCACTGATTTGGACCAACTGACATCCTGCTATTTCTCCTGTTTTGGTATTAATCATGTAACGGATATTATACTCCCCTCCATCCAATTCACAGTACGCGATATGATCTGCACCGGAGGTATACGTATAGATCAATGCACGATTTGTAGATTTAGTACTGGTCAGAAATGAATGGTTGAGTGCATCAGGGGCGAGAGGGGCTTCGTTACTGAAACCATAGGTAGAAATATCGTTGAGCTTTTCTTCCATCGCATTTTGTATAGTGATATGCTCCACAGCCTTCATGATGCCCATCAAACAAGAAGATCTGACACCGCGTATGTGTAAGCGGGTAGAATCCTGCGCAGATACAGTACCATCCACATATCCGTTATAAACAACCTGTTGATAGCCCGTCTTTGCCATTGTTACTAAACCTAAAGTGTCCCGGTCAAGGATTTTACCATTCAGATCCATCATCGTCACCAATCCTTTGTATCGCTTCAAATCCTTTAGTGGTACTATGGTGATCTTGCCGGAAGGTGTCAGGTCGGATATTCTGCCTTTTATGATTTTTAAATTCCCATCACTTTCATGGAGGAAGCGATGAGTAAATGTGACTCCTTTGATATTTTTCCGTAAAAACTTTAAATCAATGTAGGCTTTCTTACCGGCTATTGTGCTGAGCATTTCTGGCCTGATCAAGGAATTCAGTCCGTCCCTTCCCTTCGGCAACACTTCAGTCTCAAACTCAATGGTAAGAATACTATCCTGTTGATTCCATACTTTGCTTTTAAAAACAGGTAGCTGATCCGGCATTAATTCAGATCCATTCAAAATTCGAAGCTCCTTTAAACCCGCTTCATTGACTTTTGTCATATTGCCCCTATCATCAAACTGAAAGCCCTGGGCTTCCAATACATCCCGTACGCGTTCGTTAGAAATCTGGACTTCCCTGCCGGCACTATAACGTCGGTTATCCCGTCTGTCCTGCTGACGGGAACAAATTGAACCTACACGAAATAAAAATATAAAACCCATGATCACCATTAAAATCACCCTCCATGGATTGGACGTACGTTGGGGCGTTGAGTCCAGAAATCCCTGAAGCTGATAGATAATCTTAGTATTCCCTTCCCTGTTAAAAGTTTCGGCTGCAATCGCCGCTGCTTCAATCACCAGCCTTATGGACTCTTTTGGCCAGGACATTATTTCATCCTGCTCTCTGACAAATGCAACCACGACATGATTATTACACCATGTTCCAAGTTCAGTCAGACAAGTACCAAATGCCGGAGGTAGATACTTAAAAAAGTTAAGTACTTCCCGCTGAAGTATAGGAGCGAGTTCTGGCTTAAATGTAAAATTGCCAGGTGCCACAAACGGGTCAGGATACTTGACCTCTAAGGACTCCGTAAATAATTTGAAAGTGGAAAAGGTATTACTGTAAGCTACCGCTTGTTGTTCCTCTGTCCTTCTGGATGTATAGTATTGAATGGTACCTAACAAACTGGTTGTTTCCCAGGTGAAATCAAGTATCTGATCGGGCAACCTTTGATTAATCACTTGTACCAGGAGATCGTGTATGGCTTCAGCATATTCCGGATACTGGTCAATGGCATTAAGGGCTTTCACCTGATTAAACTTCTGGAGATCCTCGACTTCCAGTAGTTCCCTGACTGCCGGGAGTTGAAATATCGTCCAATGCAATCCCGGATTTGCCTGGAGCAAGTCAAGCAGAGACACTACTTCATCCTTGTCATAATACTGTCCCTGGATTTCAACTACCGGTTCGGCTGAAAACTGGAAATGAAGCAAGACTTCATTTCTGATCTTCTTCAAATCAATATCCGGAAACTGTGCACGCTGAGCTTCAGAAAGTAAGGGAATGGGGCTGACGTATGGCATAGCAATTATTCAAGTCCGGTTTTTCGATTTGTAAAATATTGAGGGCCTTTGTTCTCCCTCTCGTGCTGCTGAATGAGTTGATGAAGGGCATCGGCGAGGTGGTGCATGTCATTTTGTGCTATAGCTTGCTCGCCCTGCTCAATAAGCTCTTCGGATTTGCTCGTGTCCTGAAATTTATAATGGCGAAGTTTTGAAAACATAAAACGCAGATCCTCCATGGTATAGGATCTGGGCTGATCCAACCGCATGCGCATCGCCTGCAATTGCCCTATTTTCAGCCGAATTCGGTTGACATCTCCCTCCTGAAGTAAAACGCGTTCACCTGCCACTATCTCTTCAAACTTTGGGATCTCCATTTCAGGATGGGGTGATTGGAGTGCCAACATCTGACAATATCTCTTCTCCTGCATATACTCCTCAATGACACGCGTGAGGTAGCTGGAGTTGAAAATGCCATGAATACGCTTGCCAAGTTCACGGCTTTGTATTTCAAGTTGATACTTTTCATCCGTTCCGTCCATTACATCAAGTATATGGACCTTCTGCTCCAATGATTGTATGTCGTCTAAAAGCACCCGGATTTGTGCCGCTTCTTCATAATTTCCTGTACGCTCGCAATTGATACGCTTCTTCTCCAGGTTTTCCGTATAGTATTTTGTCGTTTCCAGAATCTGCGCTGGATTGTAAGCAATTTCAGATGGGCTGAATGTGTCTTCAAAATGCTGATCCGTCAGCACCAGATATGCCCCAACCTTCACATCACGGGATTCTGATATTTCAATGGTCAACTCTATATCCGAACCCTTCACGAGATCTCGTTCCAGGTCCTTTCCATGAATTTCAATGGTTCCAATCCGTCTGTTGGCTTGCGGAATGGAATCAATATCTCCTTCATAAACATTGATGGCAATATGCTTTTTGGCGTTGCGGGGCAGTGTCTCCCCTACCTTTTTAGTAATGGTTCTCCGAACAGGGAGGATTGTGTTTTTGCGAAATAAAATATCAAGGTATGTGCCGTCTTCCTCCTTGTCATCGACTTCGATCCCTATCGGATGTGGCAATGGCTGACCGTGTATACCAAATTTTCCATGCGTGATACCCGCCTGGTCTGTATGTACCTTATTTCCAGTCGCATCATATACAGCTACTTCAAAATCATTAAACACATTTGGCAATAGTGGCAGCTGAAGTACATGAATGGCTTGAAGTGAAATCAGCCCGGAATCAAATCCTCCATCTCCGCGGGTAACCCTCAATGAATGGGGAGTACCCGGCATTACAATGGTCTTAATCATCAATGCGGTGTCTTCGGTCTTCACCAGACGTTCAAAAGCCATTTGAATTTTTAAACGCTTGTCGGTTGATTCATCCGAAGCTTGCTGCGTCGCACGGGCAGTCATCTTAACCCGTTGTCCTGCAAAGTATGCGGCACCAATAACCACTGCTGTAGTGGGATCAATGGATGAATTGATTTCTATATTGAAAGCATTCTTTAATGCGGCCCGAATGCATGGCAGATAGGTTGTGCCCCCAACGAGAAAAATACAATTCACATCGGTGGCCTTCAGTTCGTTTCGCCGAAACAAGGTATCCACCAGCGAAATCGATCGATTCACAAATGGCATCGCAATGTCATCAAGTTGCTGCCGGGAAAAGGGGAGTACGATATCGAGCAATTTGCCTGCTTCGTCCACGGCTTCAAACTCAATTTCAGCACCTGAGGTAGAGGATACCATAATCTTGGCTTCCTCTGCCAGATAAATCAACTTGTGATAGAGCCTTTGGTAGATACCATCTGTATTTCGCATTTTGTGCATCAACGAAGTGAAGGTGCCTCGTTTCTCCAATTCCGGAATGATGTATTGCTCAACAATGGCCCGGTCAATATCCTTACCCCCCAGAAAGTTATCCCCCTCATGGTCCAGGATCTTCATCTCGTCATTTTCAATTCCAGTCAGTGCCACATCAAATGTCCCTCCGCCAAAATCGAAAACCACCCATTTCCCCTGTTGAAGATCAAAGTGCTGTCGATTGGCATAAGCCAGCGAAGCAGCAATAGGCTCTTGCAGTAATATCACTTCCTTAAACCCGGCAGCATATCCGGCTTCTTTCGTTGCATTGGACTGATTGGTATCGAAAGCGGCGGGAATCGTAATCACCACGGCATCCAGTGCAGGCCCCGATTGCACAAATGATTTCAGTTCTCTCAGGATGAGGCTGGACAATTCAATCGGACTTGTTTCGCGCCCCAACGTGGATACCGTAAACCGATCCATGCTTCCCATCCTGCGCTTGAACCCTCCAAACACATCACCACTCTCCTTTTGCAACAACTCCGCGGCCTTCTCTCCAATGATGATCCGGTCACCTTTAAATGCCACAACAGATGGGAGCGTTTGCTTTAATGTGCGAGGATTTTTGAACACACTTACCTCACCATTTTCACAAATGGCGATAGCAGAATTAGTGGTACCCAGATCAATGCCGTAATTAATCGTTTGACTCATATTCCTGTTATTGAATGATGACCACACCCGGCTGGATGAGACGCGGACCTTCAGCAGTCATGTGATAGATAATGGGCTTAATCACCTCAACGATTTTCATCGAATCATGTGCTTCACCCTGAACCATGGCCTCACAATCGGTTCTTGTAAAATTATAAGACTCACCCTCCGGATCATGCACGTGAATGTTGGCCTCCTTGAACAAATCACGTATACGGTCAAATCGACGCTGATAGAACTCACGGTCGGCCAGTGTACGCGTACGTACATCCAATGTATGTATCTGGTTAATAATCTGACACCAGGTCATCAAAGAAGGGTCCATAATACTCAAGGCGTTAAGTAAAGATATTAATTGTGAGTAAATAGGAGATCGACAGGAAGTGATGAGACTTGTGAAACAATAATTCGCTTCACCTTTAAAAAACAAAGGCCGCCTGATGAGCGGCCTTTGTTTTTTTGTTAGTTCACCCGTTTCATCCGAAAGCTTTGCTTCTGTGTTTGCCCATTGGCAATGCCTGAAATTTCAGCCACCAATGAATCAGGGTTGATCAGCGTGTAGGTGATGATTTGTGGGAAATCATGTTTTGGGTTTTCAAATTTCAACTGCGTATCTGTGATGGTGGTGCTCGAAAATCGAACAGGCAATCCCCCATTCTGGCCATTGACCGTTGGAATATAATCCAGACCTTCTTCAGTGCTTACCAGTTGAATCGTCTCGAAAATCATTGTGTCCTGTTGCTTTACGGCATAACTTTTACCCGCAAACTCATTTTCATTGAGGCTGCTCCATGACTCGTAGATGATGCCTCTTGGTGATTTGTTGGCCCAGGTGCCCAGTAACCATGAGGACTTAGTTAAATCATCGGTCTGATCCGTAGTCCATCCTGCAAGCAGGATCAGGCAGAGCGCTGCGAATAAACATATAGCAGTTGGCTTCATAACTTTTTCAAATAAAGAAATTCATATGCTGTAATAGGATAAAAATAATCAACTATGGGTGGTGATCAATAACGAATGCTCTCATTTATGTTTGATTTTTGAAATGGTGGCCCCGGTAACTTTGGTGGGTTTGTCCATATCACGGATCGCAAAGTCAATGGCTTCGCGAATCAATGCCTTCACCTTTGGGTTTCTGTAATCACGTGGCGAAGTCACATCAATATGCCTGATCAAATTGCCGGATCCGGTCAACAGTTTGTATGGATCCTTGAGCAAGGTTCCCTTATTAAATCCAAGATTTAGGTGATTCGTATAGATAGGTAACATACAATACGCATCTGCAAGTTTGTCTGATATAGAAAAGACGGAGGTGAGGGCATGCGTATGATAGAGTAGTTCGTTACTTTCAGGATGCATCTCCAGAATATACTGCCGGAGATCATTGAAAAGGGTGATGATCTCCTGGCTTTTGAAATCGAGCAAGGCCTGGAAGTGTGGATGGATGGGTCTTGATGGGTTCATTTTACGAATATAACAAGTCCCTTTTCACTCCTGCTAAAAGGGAATTTTATGCAATGCAAATAGCTGATTTTCAACATAATTTGTATTTTACTTAGCGGTTAATAAAGGCTCCCTTTATCTTTCCGCTTTTAAATCCTATCCTATGAGAAATCACAACCACATCCCACGGGTGCAGATGAATAAGCTGATGGCTCTTTTCATCCTAATGTTGATTCCTCCCCTTTGTACCGTATCTCAGGCCCAATCCCTTAAAATCATCGCGACCGGAACAGGTCAAACCACGGGGCATATCGCCACCCTGAGTATTAACAATACTACTGGATCGGCAGTAAAGATCAATGCCCAAACATGTTATATCCCCTCTGATGGAAAAAATCAACCGTATGTAGCCACGATCCCTGCAACCTCCGTGCCTACGGGTACCAGCCAACTTCAGGTGGAAGGCTATTGCGCAGATGTGTTTGCACAACCTGTACCGGATGGACAACCCATGCCACTCATTTCCACATGGATTCCGGTTATAATACCTGGTATCAATAACCCGGCTGGTGGTACAAATCTCTTGACAACACCGGCAGTACCTGCATTCCATTCCGACGATATTCCAGTTCTTGTCAAATCACCCGGCTATACTTCTTTCCCAAAGAATGCGTCATCTCCCATCATGACGACATGGCCTAATACATCGGCTCCATTCGAAGGCACGATTAAACCAGCCTCACATCCAAAGACCTTTGCGCCTGTGATGGTCGAAGCTGTAAACAGCATTGCAAAAGCATTTGATGAATTGAAAGAGAAAGGCAATATCAATACGCCGTTCAGTGGCGATCCTGAAAAAGAAAGAGAAGCCGTCATTCAACAAACCTTTTGGATATATACCGCGTCGATCACAGGAAATCACTATCAAAAAGAACAATTCCATGAAAAGGTCATCCGCCAGTTTGAAGAAAACAACGACATCAAAGCAGCAAGCCTCTCGAAAGAAGAATTAGATAAGTTAACCAGCGCCACAGATGTTTTCTGGAATACATTTAATAATGTGAGTATTGAAGCCAATGTGCTCAACGGAACAAGCATACCCACCGGATCCGTAAGCACCTCAAACAGCATAACATCACCCTGGAATAAAATAGAATTGACAGATGCACGAATGAAACCAGGAAATGATAAGGCCGATGGTGCTCATGTCTTTCCATGGATTCCTGTGGTCGGTGGTACAGTGGCTGCAGGCGCGCTTGCTTATTTTTTAATTGACGGGGATGACGATGAACAGGATACACTCGATTGCACCTTCACGGCTTCCGCCATACCCAGCAGCAGCACGTGCGGACTATCCAATGGTGGCATTACTATAAATGTGATTCCTGCCGGTTCCTACACCTATCAGTGGTCTAACGGAAGCGCATCACAATCCCTTTCAAACATACCAGCGGGAAATTATACGGTAACCGTGACAAGAACCGGCACCACCTGCAGCCAGGTAGTATCTTCTACCGTCACGAATCAGAATATTTCCTTTAATGCCTCTATATCATCACAGAATACAGATTGTGACCAGCCAAATGGAACAGTATCCGTCACCCCTACTCCACCTGGAGCTTATACCTATCAATGGTCCAATGGAGCCACCTCACAAAATCAATCCAATCTTCCCGCGGGAAATTATTCGGTGACGATCAGCGCGGGAGGTTCGTGTGAAAAAATACTTACCACGCAAATCGGAACAGATCCTTTTGAACCTTCAGTATCATTTACAACCACACCATCCACTTGTGGCGGATCTGATGGCGCTGCAACAATTCTGGTTAATCCGCCAGGTCAATACACGTACAACTGGTCCAATGGAAAGACAGGCTCAAGTGTCTCGGGATTATCTGCAGGATCATATGATGTCACGATTTCAAAACCAGGCACGCCGTGCAGTTATGTAGCCAGCGTATCGGTAGAAGACATTTCCGCTTCCTTTTCGATTTCGATTTCATCAACGATGTCCGGATGTGGACTTTCCAATGGCACAGCGACTGCTACAGTAAATCCTCCTGGTGTATATGAATTCAATTGGTCCAATGGGCAAACAGGCCCGATGGCATCAGGCCTCGCGAAAGGTACATATACAGTGACGGTGTCGATTCCCGGAACCTCATGTACAGAAGAAGCGAGCGTGACGATCACTGAAACGCCAGCATCATTTGTCGTCTCGCTGTCCTCAACTCCTGCGGGTTGCGGAGTGAATGATGGAACAGCAACTGCTACTGTCAATCCACCGGGAGCATATTCCTATCAATGGTCCAATGGACAATCCGGCGCTCAGCTTGCAGGACTTGCACCAGGTACATATAATGTCACCGTTACGCTTTCAGGCGAGGATTGCACGCAACAAGGAAGCATCACAGTTGGGTCAACACCTTTTCCGTATAACATTTCATTCAACACCACACCTGCTTCATGTGGTGGATCTGATGGAACATCAACAGTGGTGCTATCGCCACAAGGTGAGGCCAACTATCAGTGGTCCAACGGGCAAACCGGCACCCAATTATCAAATGTGCAAGCTGGCACCTATACGGTAACAGTCACCGTGCCCGGAACCAACTGTACGAAAGTTGCTACGACCACTATTGATGAATTACCGGCCGCCTTTACGGTTAGCGTGACCACCACACCTGCCGGTTGCGGAATAAATAACGGCACAGCTACGGCGCTCGTCGATCCTCCGGGTAACTATACGTACGCCTGGTCTAATGGGCAGACTGGTAGCCAGTTGTCCGGTGTGTTGGCAGGAACCTATACCGTGACGGTGACCATCACAGGCACATCATGTTCAAAATCTACAAGCGCTACTGTCGAACAATTGCCACCCGCCTTCACACTTTCTTTTAGTTCGACGCCAGCAGGATGCGGCTTGAACAACGGATCTGCTACAGTGAGTGTGACGCCACCCGGAGCTTACACCTATCTATGGTCCAATGGCGGCACAGGCAGCCAAATAAATAATGTCGGTTCCGGTACATATTCCGTAACCGTTACTCAGACCGGTACATCATGTTCGACAACAGGTTCAGTAAATGTGGGCCAGACCGGTGGTGGGTTTACGGCTACGTTCGCCACCGTCAATGCAGATTGTGGACTACCCAATGGATCGGCGACTATTACAGTGAATCCACCAGGAGAGTATACATACCTATGGTCCAATCAGCAGACAGGCATCAAACTGGAACAAGCTTCGCCCGGTACTTATACGGTCACTGTGACAGATGATGAAGGTTGTGCAGAGTCTTTTTCTGTGACCATCGGTGAGGATATTGCTGAATACATCAACGTTCTCAGTGTCACGCCCGGCACATGCGCGGGCGGTGGTGATATACGCTTCACCTTAACCACACCTGGAGCAGGACCTTTGAAGGTTGATGTTACAGGACCAGGGGGATTAAATACGTTTACGTTAACCACTGGTGTGTATAATCTTTCATCACTGATGATGGTGGTGCCCGGTTCTTACACCATCACCGTTATTGATCAGCAGATAGGCCCCATGTGTTCGGAGACGGTCAGTGCAACGGTCAATGATATAACGCCTCCAATCGTATTGGAGGATGATTTCTATACAGCGGAAGGATCAACGCCTTTAAATGAAAATGCACTGACCAATGATGAAGGCCTCAATATTCAGATGACACAAGTAGACAATGAGATTGGTGGCACAGTGACGTTTATGAGTGATGGTGATTTTACGTTTATCGCGGATATAGGGTTCAGTGGTGAAGCTTCGTTTATCTACACCGTCACTGATGCTTGTGGAAATACGGCCACGGCTGAAGTGGTCATCATCGTGGAAGAGGTGCCATGTGATATTGTCGTGACTTTTGAAAGCACGCCTGCATCGTGTGGATTGGAGGATGGATCTATCACGGTCATCGTCAGCGGACCCGGTGAGTATGAATATGAATGGAGCACCGGGGATACCGGGCCTACCCTATCGAATATTCCTCCGGGAGGATACCTGGTGACGATCACTGATCTTGATATAGGTTGCGTCTATGAGGATTCTTATGTGCTGGAAGGTTCGCCTGGAAATTATATCGAAGATGTCGTCGTGATACATCCAACCTGCGAAAGTGATGGGGATATCACGTTCACGGCGATCAGTCCCGGCGGGAACACGCTGAGCATGTTGGTCGAACATCCTTTTGGCGCGGGTGAATTTGATATTGAAGCCGGGTTGATTCAGTTATCGGATTATGTTACTACTGTGCCTGGTGAATACTTCGTTGAAGTATCAGATCCGGATGCAGGCCCTGGTTGTTCACAATCCTTTACGGTCACTATTAACGAGCCCCCGTTGCCTATAATTGAGATCGTTGAAATATTCCCGCCATCGGGTCCGAATGAAATGGATGGTTCTGCATTTGTGCAGGTGATAACACCGGGGCAATTACCTTATGCCGTCTATGTAGATGGCTTGTTCGCATTTACAGTCAATCAGAACAATTTCTTTTTGCTTGGGCTAAGTGAAGGAGTGCACACAGTGTATATCGTGGATATCCAGGGATGTCAGTCCCCTACGGTGCAGTTTTTTGTTCCGGCCGGACAAGAGGCTTTGTCTTTTGGCATCAGCCTTTCAAACGCAGGTACTTATAGCGCTTCCAATGAACAACCTACCGTATATCATCCGGGGAACCTCTGGCGTAGTGTGTTTACCGGATCGTACAGATTTGATGTAGGCGATGTACAGCAAGTGGTCAGAGTGCTTTATGCTCCAACGATCAGGAGGAGTATTGGAGAACCTGTAAATGGATTTATGGCGATGGAATTTTTATCCGGGCCGCAGGACGTGGAATGGAAAAGTATTTCATTGCGGACGCAAGCAGGATTCGGCACATACGTTGAACAACGAGACGCCACACTGGCACAAACAACAGTGCCATTATATTGGGTGCTTCGTGCTTCTGTGGAGCAACGGGTCTTCAAGCGGTTTATACTCTCGGGCAGTATTTCTGCCGGGGGCCTGGATTACATAGCCCCCGTCAGTTGGGAATTTGGCGTTCGGGTGCCGTTTTATAGCTGGAGCAGAAGCGGGGGTGGGTGAACGGAAACAGGTGAGTAATCAACTGATACTAGTATGGGAAATGCTTACCTGCAGCGCTGGTTTCAGCTATCGAGGTGAATGGCTATGCGTCATTTTTGCTTCGCTTTGATCCATCCATTAAACTCAAATATTGGATATGAGACTTTATGCTCTCCGTTTCTGCTTCCCTTGTGGTAACATCCTTTAGTATAGAAAGCGTGGATATCAATTCAATGTTTGTAGGAGCATGCCCTGTGATGGAAACAAAATTATTCCGAATGGTCATCAGGCGCAAAGGGGTCGCAAGTGCAAAAAACTCTCCAATGGTTATAATGTCTCTGCTGAAGAGTGTTTTCAATATAGGATTTAATTCCGTCAAAGCACATTGGATGCCAATTTCCGCTAGCACCTTTGGTGTATTCTCAAACGTTAAAATGTCTGTGTCATTATAACTGGCTATTTCCTGACTATGGATCAACTCTTCATATAACAGGTTAAAATGCTCGTCAATGACTGAAACTTCCCTGCTTAATATCTGGAACCTGCGTTTTGCGGAGAAATGAGGTCTTGTTTCAGGTTTATAGCAAAGAACGTGCTCGAGTTCACTCCATAATTCCTGGGCAAGGGTTCGCACTTGTATTTCAAAGACCGGGCGTTCGTTGACAGGAATAATGCTGCTCTTAAGCCTCACCATATAGTGTATAGAGGTATACCCGCTATCCTTTCGTTTGCTTTCCATGTGAGACAATCCTAATCGGATAAGGTTTTCACGCTCGAGGTAAGCTTCCGGTGGGATGTCATTATCTATTTCGAAAAAACTTGAATTTCTAAGCTCTTTATCCACAAGGGACAACTGAGAGGTGAAATACACTATGATTCTCACCCCAATGGTGTCATACATACTCCGAAGGCTGCTAAAAGATAAACTTTCAGGAAATAATTCAGGTTTTCGAAATATTTTCTCTACTACCTTATCCGGCTGCTTTATACGCAACATGATTTGACGAACCGGAGATGGTGCGACTATCCCCTGGCCGGTCATATACTGTTTCCAGAATTCAGGGCTTTCCATCTTTCTTAAGCAGGCATGAATCTCGGTGGCGGTGGGCCCCAAGACCTTTGATTCATATTCCTTATACGCTTTGAGGAATTTATCCAATTCTTGTGACAGTTCCATTTCTTGTTCTTTTCCTATGTCTTATTGATTTCTTTTTTGCGGAAGATGAATGACATTGATTTTGTGTGGCTGTTATTGGCGATTAGAACATGACAATCTCATTTTCGTTTAATGGATTGGCGGCAATGCTTGTTTCGTTGGCCGCATCGCCGAGAATATTATGTTGGCTGGCACTGACGTTAACCTGCCGGGTAAATATTTGACTGTTACTCGTACGAGAGCTAAATCGGCCATCATCCCTATAGGCAGGGGATAGCTTAGTGTTGTTGAATGTATTTGGCAGGTATGGATCATCCAGCTTTTCATAGGCTTGCATTTCCCGAGGAAGATCAGGGGGCACCCATTGCTTCCCCACTTCAAGCATCTGGGATTGAACCTTGCCGAAACTAAGGACTAAAAGCAGGACTAACTGTAAATTCAGGCCGGAACACATATCGTTGATAAATTTAGCAATGTTCCACGGGACTGATTTGGCTAATTTGAATTGTGTCGGGTGGCATTCATTTTTTTATGGGATCCTTGATTGAACGTTTGGCTTGCTGCCGTGCCGCCGTGCGTTGGGTTTGCGGGCTGGCTGTTCGGAGGCATGGACAGCAAGCCGTTGTTGTCTGCTTTTTATTATTTTTTCCATTGGTTCAATCGTTCGATAAATTCTACTTTGAAGCAGAGTTGTCCGAAGTACAATTCTTCCAACTTCTTTAACCTATCTAAATTCAGAGCTTTATACTCAAAGTTCAATTTTGTTCTTAGTTTTTTTATGAATTGAAAATCTCCATCGGATAGATATTCCTTATCTGAATTCTCTCTGCTATAAAATCTAATGATCCAGTCTTGTTCTCTCATGTAACAGAGTTGCTCTAACGGAAACCAACCATTATAATATCCAAGTGATAAAAATTCATTTAAATTTTCTCCAAGTATCCAGTTATAATCATTTATTGAATTTCCAAAATTCATTGGAACAGTCATCACAACAGGTTGAATCATTTCTGATATTTCGATAATACTATAATGGACTCCGTCTCCTCCTGTTCTAGCAAAAACTTTCGTATTTAGTGGAGTGCAGTCATAACGAGATGTTTTATCGTCGTTCGGAATTATCCCGGCATAATCAAAATAAAGATTGGGAAATTCTTCTTCAATTTCTCTTGCACAATCATCTACTGCACTTTTTAACACGTCTATAGTTATTATTTTTTCTTTATTCATTTTTATCTTTTTTGCACACAACGGTTGGCTTGCTGCCGTGCGTTGGGCTTGCGTGCTGGCTGTTCGGTGACATGGGCAGCAAGCCGTTGTTCACTTTATTTTATTATTTTGTTTCCAATTTTCTGTGTCCAATTGTCATTTATCAAATCTATTGTTCGTTTTGAAAAACTCCTTGCCGTTTCATAATTTGTTTCTTTTTGAACACTTTCAGAAACATCAATTTCACCATTTTTTTCTTCTTTCTCGAATATGGTATCGTTTATCATCATAAGAAATTTTACATTATCATCTTTGACAAACACTCCTTCATGACCATTTTGTAGTTCTCTTTTGTTTTTAGGCAATCTTGTCCTATGAAAAATCTCTTCAAACCCCAGGTTTCTTTTGAAGGGATTTTCAACTTGCAGAGGGGTTTCATTCCAATGAAAGTAATCAGACATCTCCCACCACGCATAATCGTTCAACGAAAATAATTGACTTGCACCTGCGTCAAGTATTCGAACTTTCAATTCAGTTTCATATCCCTTAATTTCTTGCCATGCAAAAGCAAGCCATGCATAATAAAGTCTTTCGAGGGTATCGTAATTCTCTTGCCAAATTTTCTCTGTAATTGCAAATGGGATTTCTTCAATTAATACACCCAACTCATCGTCAGAGTAAACATTTCCACAATTGTTCAAACAAACTATTGTCCTTGTATCAATTCCCGTACCTGTGACAAATTCTAAATGTACATCGCCAACTGCTCCCGGGAAATAATTGTGAATATTAAAATAATTGTATTTATTCTTTACTTCTATAAATTTAGATTTACATTTTTCAAAATTTTCGTCAAGGTAATTTATAAATGTGAAATAATCAGTCTGGGTTTGATGGTCAAACTGGTCAATTTTCACTAAATATTTTATTTTATCAATTATCATTTATTATTTTAGTTGAAGCGAACGTCCGAGGCTACACGCCGGCAGGATGACTACCGGCTATCTGTCTCCTCGTACTTATTTTCAAAGTTAAGAATATCATTGGTTATTCAGTTATCCCTGCTGGTGTGTAGCCTATGTTGGAGGCTGTCCATTATTTCAAATGGTTTAAATGCAATTTTCTACTATCCACTATTGCCAGTATGTATTTTTAATCTCTACTCTAAACTTTAATTTACCATCATCAGTAATCGTCTTATCCTCTATCAAATTTCCATTTTCATCATATTTTAATTCATGTATTTCGATCTTAGGTGTTAATTGTTTTGCAACAGTGTAAACAGTCTGTTTAATATTAAGTCCATCCTTGTCATATTCATAAACCCAATAGGAGTGTAACCCTTTTTTGTCTTTTTCGCTATCATAAACATACAATTTGTCTATTATTAAGTGACCATTTTTATACTTCTTTTTAAATACTTCTCTTTTTGTTCCTTTGAAAATACTTAATCGTTGCCGTTCATTGCCCTGAGAATCATATTTGTATTTATAAGTCCAACCTAACTCTCCTTCTTTGTTATATTCATTGACTAAAGTTGCAAAGCCATTGGAATTATAAGTACGATCATATCGCTCCTCATAATAAACATTTTCATTTAAATAGAATCTTTTTTGTAATACTATATCATCGTGATCATTATAAGTATAATAATTAGCCTCGATCAATTTATTGTCAGAATCAAATGTACTGTCTGAAGTCATTCTGCCTTTATTATCAATGGTGTAAAAAGATGTTCGAGTAGAAATGCCTCTGAAATCTTTTATTACTTGCTTAATAAGGTTCTCATTTTTATCAAACTCCCTTATCAATTTAGCGGAAACTTGTCCATATGGGTAGATCTGGGTGCGCGTTGTAGATTTTAACTTTTGAGCAGTAACAATTGAATTAAACAGTAAAAGACTAAATACTAGGATTAAATAATTAACATTCATAGTTTTAAGGTGCCGCATTCGTTATTTTTGATGGCCTCCAACACGTATATCTACGCAATCAAATATAGGGTATTCTGACTGATAATCAACACTTTGATGTTGCGTTTTTTAATATCATCATTGCGGGGATACAAACTTGCGCTTTTTATATCCCCATATTCAGGAAGTCCAGGGGACTCTGGATATGCACCAGTTTCTCCCGGGCTACATGCAAGTAGCGCTCGGTTGTCTTGATGTCAAAATGGCCTAGCAGCTCCTTGATATACTTGATATCTACCCCCTTCTCCAGAAGATGGGTTGCAAAGCTTGCCCTCAGCACATGAAATGTCACATCCTTCTGTATTCCTGCATCTTTGACAGCCCGATTAAAGATAGTCTGTGCACTACGGGTACTATAGGGGTCACCTGCCCGCTGCCCTTCAAAAAGATAGCCGTTCGGATGGACATGAAATAATTCCCTGTATTTTTCCAATACATCTTTTAAAACAGGACTCAGCATGACATATCGGTCCTTTTTACCTTTCGAACGCTCAATAAATACCTGCATGCGATCGGTATCAATGTGTTTCACCTTCAATCGGCACACTTCGCTCACACGCAAGCCGCAACTAAATGCTGTTAATAGTATTGCCTTATGTTTTAGGTTGGAAACCGCTCTAAACAACCGCTCCAATTCTTGCTCACTCAATACTATTGGTAACTGCAATGGCTTTTCGGGACGTGGGAGATAAAACAACATTTTGTCATGGCCTAAAACCTGCTCGTAGAGAAATTTAATGGCATTGATATGACTGTTACGATCACTCTCACTCGTAGGATTTTGTGCGTGGCGCTTGATAAGATAGCTCTCTATATCTGCCTTGGTCATGTCCATTGGATTGACTGTATTACCGACGTACCCTAAGAAAACCTTGATATGATTTATATAGTTCTTGAGCGTATGCTTACTCAAAGCCCTCGGGATGATCTTCTCCCGCATACGCTCCAGCAGCGACTCACACACGGCTTTATACGAAAGTTCCGCCGGACCCTCACAAGCCACATCCGGTCGTTGCTCAAATGCACCGAGCCCATACCTCCGCCGGTTGTCCGAAGTATCCGGGATATACCAGCACTTAAAGGTGGCACTATAGATACGTCCCCGGATTTTTTTAATCTCCGTGATGATCCCGGCATCATATTTAAATTCCAGCCGGATTACGGGCCGGCCTTTGTAATCAAACAGAGATGCGCGTACGCTCCCCCCGCTGTCTTCTGGTGAAGTCATGGCTATATTGTTTTCAACTGAAGACTAAATTAGGGAATTAGAAAATATGGAGTGATGGAGTGAGGAGGTGAGGAGATTAGGAGATTAGGGGTTTATAGGTTTATGAGTTTATAGGTTTTTATATGCTCTTTGTTGATTAAATGAACATATCGATTCATTCCAAGCCCTGAAGGGGCGGTTTGTAGAAAAGGGGAATTCAGCATGAGGGTGGGTGTCTGTGTGCGTGTGGAAAAAAATATCACCCCTTTTACATCACCCAACGGCGGAATCTAAAAATCCGTGAAATCCTATATTCCGTTTAATCCGTGATATAGACAAGAGAGTTATCGTAAGCAGTAATTCACTTCGTTATTCCTTGTTCGTTATTCGCTATTCGTCATTCTCCTATCCGTGATTCAGACAAAAGGTTTCGCGCAGAGACGCAGAGACGCAGTTCTGATATTACAACCTCCAGACAAAAAATCCGTGAAATCTGTGAAATCCGCTTAATCCGTGATTCAGACAATTGAATCCCGCTCGGACGCTATGGTTTTTCCAATGGTTGTAACATTGAATATCTCACTTCGATATTCCTTATTTGTTATTCGCTATTCGTCATTCTCCTATCCCTGATTCAGGCAAAAGGTTTCGCGCAGAGACGCAGTTCTGACATTACAACCTCCAGACAAAAAATCCGTGCAATCTGTGAAATCCGGTTAATCCGTGATTCAGACAATTGAATCCCGTAGGGGCAAAAATTGTTTTGCCCCTACGGTCGATTACCTTTGTGCCATGAATAATCACGAAAATCACGGCTTCGGCACCCGCGCCGTTCACGCCGGCGTCTCCCCCGACCCATCCACAGGCGCCATCATGACGCCCATCTTCCAAACCTCGACCTACGTGCAGGCCGCACCGGGCCAACATAAAGGCTACGAATACGCCCGGACCCAAAATCCGACCCGCGACGCCCTCCAGGCCAGCCTCGCCGCCCTCGAAGGCGGCCAGTACGGCCTATGCTACAGCAGCGGCCTCGCCGCCATGGACGCCGTACTCAAACTCCTCCAGTCCGGTGATGAAGTCCTCTGCGGCAATGACCTCTATGGCGGTTCCTACCGCCAACTGGTGCGCGTATACGGACCGATGGGCATCAGGGGAAGGTTTATCGACATGACCAAGCTCGAGATGGTCCGCGAATCAATCACCCCGGACACAAAACTCATCTGGCTCGAAACACCTACCAATCCCACATTGCAGATCGTGGACATCAAGGCCATTTGCGATATCGCCCGCAGCCATGCGATTCCGGTATGTGTGGATAATACTTTTGCGTCCCCGTTTTTACAAAATCCTCTCGCGCTCGGCGCCAGCATCGTTCACCACTCGATCACAAAATATATCGCGGGCCACAGCGACGTGATCATGGGCGGCCTCATCACCAATGATCCCGACCTTTACGAGCGGTTGAAGTTTTTACAAAATGCAAGTGGCGCGGTGCCTGGTCCACAGGATTGTTTTCTCGTGCTCCGCGGGATCAAGACCCTGCATCTCCGCATGGAACGCGCCTGCGAAAACGCCAGTAAACTCGCGCACTTTCTCGACCAGCATCCGAAAGTAGGTAAGGTGATGTACCCCGGCCTCAGCCATCATCCGCAACATGCCCTCGCCTCTACACAGATGCGCGACTTTGGCGCGATGATCTCCTTCGACCTCAATGCCGACAATATCGACGCGGCGATGAAGGTGCTCAGCAGCACCCACCTCTTCTCTCTCGCCGAATCGCTCGGCGGCGTCGAATCTCTCATCGGCCACCCCGCCTCCATGACCCACGCCTCCATCCCCCGTGAACAACGACTGGCCTCAGGACTGACGGATTCGCTTATACGGTTATCTGTGGGTATAGAGACATATGCAGATCTTGAGGCCGACATAGCCGGGGCATTAGGATAGTAGGGGCAAAACAATTTTTACCCGGGGAATGAAATGACAATGTTCATGCTGTATCCAATGTGTTGAGAAAGTTTAGTATTTGGGGCTATTCGCCCCAAAAGTTTAGAAAGTTTAGATATCTAACTAAACTTTCTAAACACACTCACCAACAGAAAAAGCTTTGACCATCCCTTGACACTGTCCATGCAATCCCCTTACTTTTGAATGCATGCACCAGTCAATGAAACAATGGTCTGCCGGCGACCAACCCCGGGAGAAGCTCATGCATATGGGCACCCGCTCCCTCTCCGAAGCCGAACTCCTCGCCATCCTCCTGCGCTCCGGCACCCGCAGTAAATCCGCTCTGGATATGGCCAGGGAATTACTCCAACGCTATGACAACAGCCTGGCCGCTGTGGCGAAACTCTCCGTACACGAACTCATGCAGGTGAAAGGTATCGGTGATGTCAAAGCCGTCACCATCGCCGCCGCACTCGAACTCGGTCGCAGACGTGTGACCGAAAACGCGATGCAGAAAACACAGATCACGACGAGCACTGATGCGTACGATCTGCTTTATCCCCGCATGCGCGATCTCACACAGGAAGCCTTCTGGATCATTCTCCTCGATCGCCGCTCCAAGGTAATCTCGCTCGAAGAAATACACATCGGAGGCATGGCCGCCATGGTGGTCGATGCAAAGATCATATTCCAGCGCGCACTTGAACGCAAGGCATGTTCGATCATCCTCTCACATAATCATCCGTCCGGATCACCCTCTCCGTCTATGGAAGACATCCGCCTGACGGAAAAGATCAAAGCCGCCGGAAACTTTATCGACATTAAAGTGCTGGATCACATCATCATCGGCGAAGGCGCGTATTACAGTTTTGCGGATGAGGGGAAGCTGTGAGTGGGAAGAAAGGTTGTTGGTTTTGGGCGGATGGAAGGGTTGTAGGTTTTAGGCGGATGGAATAGTTGTAGGTTGTTGGCGGATGGAAGGGTCATAGGTTCTTGGCGGATGGAAGGGTTGTAGGCGCCCATCCATCTCCCCACAACCAAAAACTATTCTACCCGCTAACAACTAACATCTATTCCATCAGCTCCCAACCAACAACCTATCCACCCATTCACAACCAATAACTTATAACTTTGTTCCCACTATAACCACCACCACTTTGAGTCAGGAGAAACCAAAAGACAAACAAAGCCTGGACTGGCCGCTATTGGTCAGGCTCTTCAAACTGGCGCTGCCTTACCGCAAACTGCTGGTGCTCAGTGCGGTGCTGGCGATCGTCCTGGCCCCGCTCAATACCCTGCAACCCTACCTGATCAATGTCATCGTCGACGAATATATCATCATCCCCAAACCCGATGGCCTCGTAGGCATGTGCCTGCTATTTACTGGGGTGCTAATCCTCACTGGCATCCTGCAATACACGTTTATTTATCTGACGAATCTCTTAGGCCATAGCGTAATCAAAGACCTGCGGGTGCGGGTGTTTAATAAGATCACCAATCTACGCTTGTCTTATTTCGATAAGACACCCATCGGTAATCTCACGACCCGCACGATCAATGATATCGAAACGATCAAAACGGTTTTCTCTGAAGGGGTCATCACAATCATCGCGGACCTGCTGAGTATCATCGTCGTGGTAAGTGTGATGTTTTATACGAGCCCACGTCTGACTCTGATCGTTTTACTCACCATTCCACTGATCGTGGCGGCTACATGGGTCTTCAAACAAAAAGTAAAAGTCTCCTATCAGAAAGTGCGTACCCAGATCGCGCGGATGAATGCCTTCCTGCAGGAACGCATCAGCGGTATGCCCGTCGTACAGATCTTCAACGCAGAGGACCAGGAACGCGAAAAATTTAAAAGCATCAACCGCGAATACACCCGTGCCAATCTTGACTCCATTCTGTACTATGCTGTGTTTTTTCCAGTCGTGGAAATCATCGCCGCGATCGCTCTTGGTATGATGGTATGGTGGGGCGCGCGCAATGTAGTCGGTGGCTCTGTATCGATGGGGGCTTTGATTGCATTCCCTGTATATGTCAATATGATGTTCAGGCCCATGCGCTGGCTTGCGGATAAGTTCAACACATTGCAAATGGCGATGGTCGCGGGCGAACGCATCTTTAATATCCTGGATTCAGATGAAATGACTGAAGAAGCCATTACGCCCAAAGTATTGGATGTTCCGCTGAAAGGTGAAGTGTCATTTGACCAGGTCTACTTCACTTACGACGGCGCCAATGATGTATTGAAAAATGTGTCCTTCCATATTCCCGCAGGACAAACGATGGCGATTGTGGGCAGCACCGGTTCCGGAAAGTCAACGATCATCAACCTGCTCAATCGGTTCTATGATATCCGCGCTGGACATATCCGCATCGATGGACACGATATCCGTGATTTCAAACTGGAAGAATTACGCAACCGGTTAGCGATTGTCTTGCAGGATGTTTTTCTGTTTTCAGGAAGCGTATGGGAAAATATCTCCCTGAGAAATCCTGATATCTCTAAAGAGAAAATGCTCGAAGCATCGAAAGTGATCGGAGCGCATGCTTTTATCGAAGCCCTGCCCGGTGGCTATGATTATCACATCGCCGAACGCGGCGGTAATCTCTCGATGGGTCAGCGACAACTGATCTCATTTGTCCGCGCCCTCGTCTACGATCCCGAAATCCTCATTCTCGACGAAGCCACCTCTTCCATCGATACCGAAACGGAAGCCATCATCCAATACGCCATCGAAAAGCTGATTGAAAAACGCACCTCCATCATCATCGCCCATCGCTTATCCACGATCCGGCACGCAAACCGTATTTTAGTGCTCGACAAAGGCGAAGTCGTCGAGTCCGGCACCCACGACGAATTATTGAAAACCACCGAAGGCAAATACAGAAAGCTGTATGATATGCAATTCAGAGCAGCCGCGGTATAGCATACCGCATAAGGCATAGAGCAAAGGGGCATATCGAAGCGTGGCGAAGATCCCGCAGTGCTGCGAAACCACTAAGCGGGAGGGCAGAGAGCATAGGGAAGCATCGAATGGGTTATAAACTTGCATCTATTTGAAGCCCCCTTCAGGGGGTGGGGGGCAAAAGGCATAACTTATAAACCAAAACTCATGACTCACTCTGCCCCCTCCGCCCTACTTCGACTTCGCTCAGCACAACGCCTAAAGGGGGAACCCAACTGGTATAGATTTAATCTGAACTCATAAATTATATCAAACAGGTACACTACTCACAACTGACAACTCACTATTCACTGCTCACTACTCACCACTGACAACTCACGACTGACGACTCACGTTTCACGACTCACCACTGACAACTCACAACTCACAACATGTCTCAACAAACTTTCAGCATACGCATCAACGGCATCATCGGGTTCATTTTCATGGTCCTGATATTTGTAGCATTATTCTTTGTAGCCAAGGGCATCTTTACGCTATTGGCTTGGGTGGCACCGGTGCTCATCGTCCTGGCGCTGTTAATTAATTATAAGACCATCTTGAATTATCTTAAATTCATGTGGTCGCTTTTGAAGCGCAATCCGCTGGGCGGGATCATCGGGATCCTGCTGAGTGTGGTTGGGTTTCCGATATTGGCAGGAGTATTGTTTGGAAAATCAATACTGGATCGCAAGGTGAAGAAACTCCAGCAAGCATACCAGGCGAGGGAACAGGGAGAGTTTGTGGAGTTTGAAGAAGTGATCCGTCCGGAGCAGGAGAAAAAACTCGATCTGCCGCCGATAGAAAAAGAGCCGGCTCCTAAAAAAGAGGACAACCGGTACGAGAATTTGTTTTAACGCCGTCATACGCCATGTGAGATGTTGCTATTAGGGTTAGCGGTCATGTTTGCCTTGCTGTACCTCGGATTACAGGTCTACTATCTGCTCTATTGGCAAAAAACACCCATCACCGAATCCGCTCCGCTTTCATCGAATTCAAATGGAGTGAGCATCGTCATCATCGCCCGCAATGAAGCTGACAATATCAGCCAGTGTATCCAGGGGCTGCTGCAACAAAATTATCCGAATGACCTGATGGAGATCATGGTGATCGATGATCATTCCGATGACAACACCGCAGCGATCGTCCGTGGATTTGATGATCCGCGCATAGTGTTGTATGCATTAAAAGATTTTCCGGACTACATTCATCCGCCTGCATTTAAAAAATCAGCCATCACGCTGGCGGTAGATCGCGCCCGATACGATACCATTGTGGTGACGGATGCTGATTGTCATCACCCATCCACCTGGCTGAGTACCTCCGTATTTTACTTTCATCAACGTCATGCTGTCTTTCAAACGGGTCCTGTGATGATCTCTCGCGGGGAGACGATGCTGGAACGCATGCAGGAGACCGAACAGATGTTATTGATGTTCATCACAGGAGCAGGTATTAGCTCGGCGCTCCATGACATCGCGAGTGGTGCCAATATGGCTTTTTCCAAAAAAGCATTTCACGCCGTGAATGGCTACAAGGGCAATGAACATTATGCATCAGGTGATGATATGTTTCTCATCGAAAAAATGCGTGATGCTTATCCGGACCAGATTTTTTTCCTGAAATCCATCCATGCCACTGTCACCACAGATGGTAAAAAAACCTGGCGTGATCTCTTCAATCAAAGACTCCGTTGGGCCGGAAAAAACAAGGGCCTTCAAAACAGCCTGATCAACCGTATCTGGTTGTTTGTGGGTCTCTATCATATCCTGATGGTCCTTTCGCTCATACTCTCCTTGCTCAGCCTTGCCCCATGGTGGTCCGCGCTGATCCTGTTTGGTGCGAAATGGCTGACCGATTTTATTCTTCTTCGCGGTGTCGCCTCTTTCTTTCAAAAGAAATATCTCCTTCGTGAATTCATTCCCCTGCAATTGATGTATGGATATTATCTGGTCGCGCTGGGCGTGCTCATGGTGATGGGCGGGAAGGGGGATTGGGAGAGAGCATAGGGCATAGAGCAGAATACTTCGTAATTCCTTGTTCGGTATTCGGTATTCGTCATTCTTTTCCGTGCCCTCCGTGAGAAACTACTCCTGAAGTAGATTCTTCTTTCCAGAATGCGCTCGCACGGAGTAAATGAGGTAGCACGAAGGAATGGAGGATCATCTTATACAGCCTTCGTGTTCCTCCGTGTTGCCTCCTTTACTCTGTGAGAAACCACTTCCATAGGAGACCATTCCGGGGCAGAAATTGTTCTGCCCCATACGTCATTTCATTCCGGGGTAGAAATTGTTCTGCCCCTACGAATTCATTCTTTATACCTTTGCCCTATGAGTTTACTTGTAATCGGATCCGTCGCTTTTGATGATATCGAAACCCCTTTTGGCCGCGCAGAGAAAATCGTCGGCGGCGCCGGAACCTATATCGCCTGGGCCGCATCTTATTTTGTCAAGGACATCAGTGTCGTGTCCATCGTCGGTGAGGACTTCCCACAGGGCGAACTTGATGCCCTCGAAGCTCGCGGAGTAGAAACCTCCGGAATCAAGGTCGTGGAAGGCGGAAAATCATTTTTCTGGGCGGGTCGCTATCATCACAATCTCAATGCACGAGACACCCTTGTAACCGATCTCAATGTCCTGGCCGACTTCGATCCGGTCCTCTCCCCTACCGACCGCAAGAAGGAATTCGTCATGCTCGGCAACCTCACTCCGGCAATCCAGATGAGCGTCATCGAACAAATGGACCATAATCCAAAGGTACTTGCATTGGATACCATGAATTACTGGATGAACAGCGCCATGGACGAATTGCTTGAGGTATTGAAACGAATCGATCTGTTGATCATCAATGATGAAGAGGCCCGCCAACTGTCCGGCGAATATTCCCTCCTGAAAGCAAGCGAGGTGATCATGGCTATGGGACCCAAATACCTGGTGATCAAGAAAGGAGAACATGGTGCATTGTTATTTGGCGAAGGCCAGGTGTTCTTTGCGCCCGCGCTACCGCTTACAGAAGTACAGGACCCGACAGGTGCCGGAGATACTTTTGCAGGTGGATTGATGGGCTATCTGGCCAGCCGTGAAATGATCCATTTTGAAGCACTGAAACAGGCGATCATCTGCGGCTCCGCGATGGCTTCATTTTGTGTGGAAAAATTTGGTACCGAGGGACTCCGCAACCTTGAACTCGAACAGGTACAGGAAAGGCTTGACAAGTTTAGTCAACTGGTCAACTTCGAAGCGCCGGTGTTATAAAAAGCAGGACGTGCTTAGAAGGTCAGCTTAAAGTTTTTATAGTACACCCATACCAGGAGTATTATAAAAAGGAGGAAGAAGAGCAAAAAGGTGAGGAAACAACTTCCTTTGCGACCGTAGTTTGGGCTTTCCATCTCGTTTCTTGAATAATTGGGGCTAAGATAGCCATTATTCAATATTTCAGCCTCAGATCAACTCTTTTTAGACAGGAGACGATAGACACGAGACGTCAGACGCATTACATTTTAAACTAAATGCTTAATAATCAGCAATTTTTAAAATAAAAAAGCCCGGACCAGCCGGGCTTTTCTTTTTAGTTTTTCATGACTTTGGAGAAGTCCGGGGTGAACCCCATATTCTCCCAGGCGAAGGAATACATATCCGTCTGCAACTCTATCTGCTGCGTAGTCGACACCGAACCATGACCCGCCTTGGTCTGAATACGGATCAACACCGGGGAATCCCCGGCCTGGCATTCCTGAAGCGTGGCCGCAAATTTGAAGGAATGCGCCGGCACCACCCGGTCATCATGATCCGCTGTGGTCACCAGTGTGGCCGGATAAGAGGTACCAGGCTTTAAGGCATGAACAGGACTATAGTTTTTCAAATACTCAAACATCTCTTTGGAATCCTCGGCCGTGCCATAATCCGCTGACCATCCCGCACCGGCCGTAAACGTATGGTACCTGAGCATGTCCATCACCCCCACCGCAGGAATCGCCACTTTCATCAGGTCCGGACGCTGCGTCATCGTCGCTCCTACCAACAATCCCCCATTGGATCCGCCAAAGATGGCGAGGTAATCCGATGATGTGTATTTCTCCTTGATGAGATACTCTGCAGCGGCAATGAAATCATCGAATACATTTTGCTTTTTCATCTTGGTGCCGGCTTCATGCCACTTCTCCCCATACTCTCCACCACCCCGCAGGTTAGGTTGAGCCCATATTCCGCCTTGTTCGAGCCATGCCAGACGCATCGCACTGAAATTAGGTGTGAGGCTGACATTGAATCCCCCATACGCATAGAGCATCGTTGGATTCTTTCCATTCAACTCAATTCCCTTTTTGTACACGATAAACATAGGCACCTTGGTTCCATCCTTGCTTTCGTAGAAGATTTGTTTGGTCTCATAATCTTCCGGCACAAAATCTACTTTAGGCTGGAGGTAAAAGGTGGATTTACCTGTAGCGATATCGTAATGATAAATCGTATTGGGACTCGTAAATGAAGTAAAGGAATAATAGAAATCCTTGTCCTTTCTTTTTGCCCCAAAACCACCTGCCGTACCTATTCCCGGCAGCGCAATGTCCCATTCCAGTTTGCCATTGAAATCAAATTGTTTCACCGCAGACTTGGCATCAATGAGGTAGGAAGCAAACAGTTTTCCTCCGCCCGAACCTGCACTCAAGACATTCTCCGTTTCAGGAATCACATCCTTCCAGTTCTCTTTACCAGGTGTATTGATATCCACTGCAAATACCCTGTAGTTAGGCGCATCGATATTGGTAGAAAATAAAAAGCGGTTGCCTTCATGATCCACATAATTGACCTCTGTGAAATAATCATCACTGATCTGGATCAGCGGACGGTCAGGCTTGTTGAGATCTTTGATATATAATTTGTTGCCACTGGTATTTTCAGCCGCACTGATGACGAGCCAGTTATTGTCTTCAGTGACAAAGCCCCCGATATACCTGTTGGGTTGCTCCGGTCCGCCAAAGATCAGTTTGTCACTGGACTGCGGCGTACCCAGTTTGTGATAGTACAATTTATGATGTTGGGTTTTGCCGGACAGCTGGCTTCCATCCTTGGGGTTATCATAACTGCTGTAATAAAACCCATCGTTCTTGTACCAGGAAGTACCGCTAAACTTGACATTGATCATGGTATCTTCCAGTACGGTTTTCTTGATGGCATCCATGATGATGACCTTGCGCCAATCAGAACCTCCTTCGGTCACCTGATGCGCGGAAAGTGTACCATCTTCAGTAAAAGAAATGCCCGACAAACCAATTGTTCCGTCAGCAGAGAACGCATTTGGATCGAGATATACTTCAGGTTCAGCATCCTTATTGTCTTTTGGACGACGATACAAAACACTGTGATTCTGAAGACCGGTGTTGCGGTAATAGTATTCAAACGGTCCTTCCTTAAACGGTGCGGACAATCGCTCATAATCCACCAATGATTCAAGACGTTTTTTGAGCTGGTCCCTCCAGGTGATCTGATCGAGATAGCCAAAGGTGACTTTGTTCTGAGCTTCCACCCATTCGCCGGTAGCCTTTGATGTATCGTTTTCCAGCCACCGGTACGGATCAGGCACATCGACACCGAAATACGTATCGACCTGGTCGGATTTGGTGGTCACGGGATATTCCAGTTTTTGCATTTTGTGTTCTTCGGATTTGCATGAGGTCATCATGGCCAGGGCCACGAGGCCAAAGAGAATCATCAATTTCATGTAGGAAAGGATATAGTTAAAGTGATATGATGTCAAAATCGGGCTGCAAAATAATCCAGGATGACCATTATATTCTAACGTCCGCCTGGCCTGTTTTTAAAGCCAAAGAAACTTCCGCATACGCCGCCGATGATGTGCGCAAACTGCGAGACCTGATCCTCCGTCAAACTCATCAGGATTTCCTTCCCGATAAAAAGTAAGGCGACCAGAATAAACGTCACCGGGATCTCTCCGCTCCTCGTATTAGTAAAGCTCACGAGGAGAATCAACATAAACACAATCCCGCTCGCTCCCATCAATCCGGTATGAAAAAATAGAATGTTGAGAATCCCAGTGATAAAGGCGGTGATGAGCATCATGATCAAGGTGCGTGAATCTCCATACTTCTCCTCTACAATCGGACCCAGCAAGAGGATGAACGTCAGGTTGCCCATCAGGTGTTCGACACTGCCATGCCCTATCGCATGCGTAAATAAGGTGATCAGGGATATTGGATGCGCCGTACTGACATTGCCAAGCGTGAAGTATGGCATCACGGCCCCCATGGTGACTTTGTCCAGTACATACACCGCCACACAGATCAAGGAAAAACCAAGGATGACCGGGGAATTGAATTTTAATTTCATGCGGGTGATCTTATGGACGGTGAATTTAGGGGTATTGGGGGATTTTATCTGTAGATATTGGATGAATCAGGTATAATGGGGGATGTAGGATTCAGGAGGCAGGAATCAGGAGGCAGGAGTTTGAATTGATTTTGTGGCGTCGTGGCGGCGTGGCGCGAAACTTCTTGTCTGAATCACGGATTAACCGGATTTCACAGATTGCACGGATTTTCTGTCTGGAGTTTGTTTCGTGGCGTCGTGGCGTCGTTGCGCGAAACTTCTTGTCCGAATCACGGATGAATCGGATTACACGAATTGCAAGGATTTTCTGTCTGAAACATGTAAAATCAAATCTGCGTCTCTGCGTCTCTGCGCGAAACTTCTTGTCCGAATCACGGATTAACCGGATTTCACAGATTGCACGGATTTGCTGTCTGGAACTTGCAAAATCAAAACTGCGTCTCTGCGTCTCTGCCCGAAACCCTTTGTCTGAATCACGGATGAAT
>CAZYHJ010000008.1:45722-47542 GCA_964646645.1 uncultured Saprospiraceae bacterium
CACGGATTTCTTGTCTGGAACATGTAAAATAAAAACTGCGTCTCTGCGTCTCTGCGCGAAACCCTTTGTCTGAATCACGGATTAACCGGATTTCACAGATTGCACGGATTTCTTGTCTGGAACATGTAAAATAAAAACTGCGTCTCTGCGTCTCTGCCCGAAACCCTTTGTCTGAATCACGGATGAATCGGATTTCACAGATTGCACGGATTTCTTGTCTGGAACATGTAAAATCAAAACTGCGTCTCTGCGTCTTTGCGCGAAACCCTTTGTCTGAATCACGGATGAATCGGATTTCACAGATTGCACGGATTTGCTGTCTGGAGTTTGTTTCGTGGCGTCGTGGCGTCGTGGCGCGAAACTTCTTGTCCGAATCACGGATTAACCGGATTTCACGAATTGCACGGATTTGCTGTCTGGAGTTTGTTTCGTGGCGTCGTTGCGCGAGATTTAGTTGGATGAATCATTTCTCAGAAGTTAAAATTCCGTTAACTGGAAAAGTTGATTTGTGCATTTTGGAATCGCACCGCATCATACATGCAATTCCGGGCCCGGAGGCTGAAACTATTCTTCAACCTTAAAATCATTTGCCATGAACATCATGTCGATGACCATCTCTTTGATGGTCACAATGGTATTGTTTTTCAACACCGCTCCGGTCATAGAAACACCACTGACTTCAAATCGAATAGTACAACCAAAGTCTAACCCTGCATCATGGGAACAACACGCTTTAGATTGGTTGCTGGAAGCACAATCGCCAAACGGAGGCTGGGGCGCAGGATCACATGCTTTTCAAAACGTCACTGATCCGCACGCCGTACAAACAGATCCCGCCACCACCGCATTTGCCGCTATGGCACTGCTCAGCGCAGGAGGATCGTTGGATCAAAACCCCTATCAGAAAGAAATAAACAAAGCCCTGGACCGCATCCTCAAAGACATCGCGCAACGCCCGGATAACGGACGCATCACCTCGCTCAACGGCACACAACCTCAAGTCAAACTCGGCGACAATATCGATGCCTCCATGGCCCTTCAATTTCTAACTGCCGTCCGCGAACAAACAAAAGATGATGTGCTCAATCAAAAAATAGATCAGGCTGCAAAAGTGTGTATTCAACTCATAGAGCAAAGTCAGAACACAGATGGTGGCTGGGCCGGCGGCGGCTGGGCTCCTGTCCTTCAATCCGCGATGGCCAACAATGCACTCGAACGCGCACAGGACCGATACACAGTCAACAAAACTGTGATCGAAAATTCAAGGCAATATCAGGCCGGCAATATCACGACCGATGGAGTCCGTGCTGAAGATGCAGCCGGTGTTCCGCTATACGCTGCCGCCAGCGCTCAACGCGCCACCATGGCCGAAACCAAAGAAATCGAACTACTGATGAGCCCCGGCCAACTCGCAGGATACACTTCAGGAAAAGTCAAAAAAGACGAGATCATCCGCGACCTCGAAAAGAAAGGAATTGACAGAGATAAAGCAGAACGTCTCACCCGTTCCTATGAAGTCAACCAGGCTTCCACCAAAGCCCTCTCCAATGATGATATCTGGGAAGGCTTCGGCAACAACGGCGGCGAAGAATATCTCTCCTACCTCATGTCCAGCGAGGCCCTCGCCCAACAAGACAAAAATGCCTGGCTAAAATGGCGCCAATCCATCGAACCCAAATTCAAACAAAGCCAAAATCCAAACGGAAGCTGGAGCGGACATCATTGTATCACCAGCCCTGTGTTTTGCACAGCTGCGATCCTGCAGGCATGGAATGCAGGAAGGAATGACGAATAAAGAATAACGAATACCGAATACCGAA
>CAZYHJ010000008.1:47642-61858 GCA_964646645.1 uncultured Saprospiraceae bacterium
AATACCGAACAAGGAATTATGAAGTATTTTATAACAAATGATCTTAGTTGGATTGCTTTGAAGTGCTCCGTGCACTCCGTGTGCTTCGTGCGATAAATTTTTAAAGCGAACATTCAAAAACCAAAAATGGCTTTGTTGAAAAATCATATTGCAATGCTGTTGATCATGTCTGCCTGGCTGATCACCGGATGTCGGTCGAAAGAGAAACAGCTGGAGCAGACCTTGCAAAAATCAACGGCATGGTTGTGGAGTCAACAAGCAGAAGACGGTGCATGGCACAGCACCACGCATGATGTATTTGAAGATGGAAAGGCGCTTACCCCTTATATCCTTTACCATCTGCTGCTGATCCCTGAGGATAAATTCGACAGACCTGTCGATGGCGTGGAGCGCGGTGTCGGGTTTATCCAAAAGGTGGTCAGGGAGTCAATGGTCCAGGAAAGTCACGCTCTTGCCCATTTTGATTATCCGAATTACAGTTTAGCCTATGCATTACGCGTGCTGTGCTTGCTGGATCGCGACACCGCATTGCAACAACTCATTGCTGACCATCTCCTCCGCGAACAATTCATTGAACATCGCGGCATCACCCCGGACCATCTCGCCTATGGCGGATGGGGCTATGGAGAGCCGGGACTTCCTTACGGCCAGCATGGGCATGTGGATATATCACATACACGGCGGATAATTGAGTCTCTGCTTATGTATGATTCTTCGTTGGCACCTATAAAATCATTAGACATTGATGAGCGTCAGGGCGGAAAGGCAGAAGGTCCGGGCACAGCGAGGATCCCGCAGTGCAGCGAAGCCACTAAGCGGGAGCGGAATGATGCAACTCCTATTCATGTAAATCTATCATCACTGCACGCACTCCCTAATCTTCTTACTGTCCTTGCCCTGAGCGGAGTCGAAGGGTTACCTTCTTACTCTCTTACACAGACGCTGATTTTCCTGCAGGGCCTCCAGCGAAATCCTTCAGATGACCGGAGGTATGAAGGCTGCACCTCAAGACAACATCTGCCCTACGATGGAGGATTTATCTCCTCCACCGTCACGATGTACACCAATAAATCCGTCAGTATAAATATTCCAGATGCAGGCATACATTATCCAAGTTATGCTACGGCTACATGCGATGGATTGTTGGCCATGCACGCCTTGGGGATGCAAAACACAAAAGCATACGCAGATGCGCGAAATTGGTTGCAACAACATCAGGACATGACGACCATCGAGGGCTTGTCTCCTGATGATCCTGAACAATGGCATCGCGTGATGCACTACTACCACTTTGCTGTTCGCGCCGAAGCCATGACCGCGGCTGGCATCGCAGGCCCCTGGTCCGATCAGCTCACCACCCTCCTCCTCCGCGAACAACGATTCAATGGAAATTATATGAATCCAATCGGTGGGGCCAATAAGGAAGATGATCCGCTGCTGGCCACGATGTTTGGAGTGATCGCTATGACATACCTGATGGAGTAAGCGGTGAGCAGTGAGACGGCAGTCGTGAGTCGTGAGTCGTGAGTCTTTTTCATCTGGTCCCTTGACCTTTCGGAAGTTACACAGCGAAAAAAGGTGATTTTTTCCTTTTATCCCCTTCGGCAGGTTCAGCGACCGTATAGTACCTTCAAAGCACCTCTGCTGGAAACTAATTTCTTACCTTCTTACCCTCTTACTCTCTTACAGTCTTACCTTTCTCCCCCCTCACGACTGACGACTCACGTCTCACGATTCACCACACCCTCTAAACTAATCCCTACCCTTTTTACGTTTATATTCCTTTATACGGGGTTACCTTTAGCCTCTAGAACTGAAGCATATGAATAGGAAATATATCATCCTGGCAACCGTCGGACTGGTGGTCATCACCGGGATCGCGGCGACATACCAGCAGAAGGGTCGCTATTTCGATATCATCAAAAACCTGGAGATTTTCAGCAACCTGTACAAGGAGGTCAATTCCAACTACGTGGATGAAGTGGATCCCAACCAATTGATGAAGGTCGGAATAGATGCCATGCTGGCGACGCTGGATCCGTTTACCAACTATTTCTCCGAATCCCAGATCGAGGGATGGCGGTTTAAAAACGAAGAAGGTGAAGCGAGTTCTGGATTGAAGGTCAAAAAAATCGGAACTGATCTGGTGATCAGCGGCATCATCGAAGACAGTCCCGCGCATGAAGCCGGCCTGAAAGTCGGCGACCAGATTAAAGCGGTCAACGGAGAGAATACGGACAAACGCACCGCGGAAGATGTCATGGATATCATCAGCGGCCTCCCCGGCAGCGAGATGAACCTGGATGTCGTCCGACCCGGGGAAACGGAAATAAAGAACATTAAGATCGTAAGGGGCGGTATGGATGGAAAAAATGTCCCTTATTCAGGCATGGTAGATCCGGGGATCGGGTATATTTCCCTGACCACATTTACCAGGGATGCCGGCCGCAATGTAGCCAATGCCCTGCGCGATCTGAAAACTGAAAACGCAGATCTCAAAGGCGTCATCCTGGATCTCAGAGGGAATGGCGGAGGTTTGTTACGCGAAGCCATCAATGTATGTAATGTCTTTATTCCCGCAGAAGAAACGGTCGTCACCACCCGCAGCAAAGTGGTGGAAGCTGATCAACAATACAAGACCCGCAATGAACCCGTGGATGCCGGCATCGAACTCGTAGTCCTGATCGATGAAAATTCCGCGTCTGCTTCGGAGATCGTATCCGGGGTCATGCAGGACCTCGATCGTGGGGTGGTCATCGGTCAATTGTCCTATGGCAAAGGTCTGGTCCAAAACACTTTTGATGTCGGGTATAATGCCAAAGTGAAACTGACCACGTCTAAATATTATATCCCGAGTGGCCGTTGCATCCAGTCTGTAGAGTATAAGAATGGCGAACGGGTACATATCCCTGATGACAAACGGGCTAAGTTTAAGACCAGAGCCGGACGTACGGTTTTGGATGGTGGTGGTGTGCAACCAGACATTCCGCTGCCTGCCGAACAACGGGCACTCATTGTGAAAAAACTCAATCAGCAGGACATCCTCTTCAATTTTGCCACGCAGTATTGTATAGGTAAGGATAGTATAGGCCCATTGGAGTCTTACCGTTTCACCGATTTTGCCGCGTTTAAAAGTTACCTTGAAAAAAGCAATTTCAAATTTGATTCCGAAACGGATGAGGCCATTCGCAAACTCAAAGAAGTGGCCGCAAAGGAATCTTATACCGGTGATGTGATCGGCCAGGTCGACGAACTTCAGAAGGCAGTTGAAAAGGAAAAGGCTGCCCAGGTGGATCTGCACCAAAAGGAAATAATGCAGGCGATCGAAAAGGAAATCCTAAGCCGGTATTATTTTGAAACCGGAACCGTAAGGCATCAGTTAAAAAATGATCCCGAACTGGCAGAAGCTATCAAGGTCATCAATGATCCTGCACGTTATACATCTATCCTGCAGGGGAAATAAAAAGTCACGGCATTCCGGGTTATGGCCAGGCCCCGTTCGTCAAGCCGGGGCAAAACTTTTTGACGATAAAATCAGTTATGCTACGGTAGCTACAAATTGTAGCTTGTGATGATATGTATATACTTCATATTGAGACATCGACTCCTGTTTGTTCCGTCGCCTTGAGTCGCGACCGGGAGGTGTTGGCATATGAAGACATGGCGGAGGGCATGAATCATACGGCCATACTGACTCCAGCCATAGAGCGGCTCATGAAGGGAGCGGGTGTGGGGATGTCCTCCCTGGATGCCATATCGGTTAGTTCCGGGCCCGGCTCCTATACCGGACTTCGGGTGGGGAGTTCGACCGCCAAGGCTATGGCGTACACTTTAGGGAAACCTATCATAGCTATTCCAACCCTGATGTCCCTGGGACAGGCGTTGCTGGAAAAGTATCCTCAAGCCGGAATGGCCTTGCCGATGCTGGATGCCCGGAGGAAAGAGGTATATACAGCGCTCTACGATCGGTCCCTTTCTGAAATCTGGCCCACCTCTTCACTCATCCTGGAGGACGAGTTTTTCAGTCAAAGGGTTGCCGGCCTGCCTCACGTGGTCACCGGGGGTGATGGGGCTGCCAAAATTGGTTCTTTAGCTTCCTTGTCCCCCGATCTGATCGTTGATGAGCAAATCAGGTGTAGTGCGGTTCACCTGGTACCATTGGCTGTGGACCGGCTTTTAGCGGGACAGGTGGCAGATCCCCTCTTTTTTGTGCCTTTTTACATGAAGCCCCCCAATATTACTCAGCCGCGGGTCAAAGAATAAGGCAGATTTTTTTGAACTGGCCGGTCCGGCATACAGTTAAATATGGTAATCCAAATGTATATAAATCAAATGCGGACCATATAGCATTGAATATCAGCTCATTAATTATTGTTAAAAAAAATATGGTACAGTTTATGATAAATCATGAATGAATCCGAATAATCTCGCTCATGATGAAAAAGAAGACTGAAATTGTAAGTTTGAGAAAAGGGACCAGCGAAATCGAACTGAATTACGCTGATCTCAGAAAAGCCGTACTGGTGCTCCGTGCAGTCAATCACAAATTACGCCAACGCGTGATTGATCTCCTGGAGGAACATGCGACGATGACTGTAACTGACATTTACATTAAACTACGCCTTGAACAGTCAGTGGCTTCCCAGCATCTGGCTATCCTGCGCCGGGCCGGGGTCGTATTGACCGAACGCCAGGGGAAATTTATCTACTACTCCCTGGACAAAGACAGGCTCAACCAGATTTCCAAACTGGTCGAGGAACTGGCAGGCTAAATCTTTGCTTTAGATAGCCCAAATAAGGGGCTGATAATGTGAAGATTAAAAAAAAATTTTATCCCCCCATTTTTTTACATTTCCCTAACAATCAGATCATTATATGTGGATGCATGATTGCCATGCATTTACAGATGCATTTTTTTTATAATATCATTTGGTTGAGTCAAATCTTAATTGCAAATTTGTTGCTAAGGTTTAACTCAAAATAAGGAAATGTATGAAAAGGACTAAGGTCACCTTTCAGCAGGAGAAGCTTACGGTGTCTACAGAACTTATGCGGGCATTGGCTCACCCTCTCCGTCTGAAGATCCTTGAATTTCTGGATCAGCACAAAAACATCCAGGTCAACCAGATCTACAACACGCTCAAGATCGAGCAATCCATTGCTTCCCAGCACCTTCGAATCCTGAAGAATGCCGGCGTACTGGTAGCCGACAAAGACGGGAAGTACATGCACTACACGATTGACTATCAAAAAGTCAGTAATGCAGTCAAGGCCATCAACCGCTTTCTGTGCAAATAAGACCGTGCTGAATCTGCCAAACGATTACTTTTTTTATCCCATCCCAAATTTTTTTCCTGCCCTGCAGCCTTTTCGGTCATGATCTATGCCCGTGATGTTCAGGCATTTAATACCTGATGCGCCTGAATAACCGGCAAATCATCGTTTGGAGCACCAAATACTTGCCCTTCCCCTATTGACCAAACTTGACAATCGGCTTATTCCACCGGACGCTCCGGTGTGGTGGATGCTGCATCCTGTGCAACAGGTTCTTCGTGCTTTGACTTGAAGATCCGCCTGTGGAACAGCAGCAGACTGATCACCCCTGTGGAGATCGAGGCGTCAGAGATATTGAATACCGGTCTGAAAAACTGGAAACGCTGTCCTCCCCAAATCGGCATCCAGTCCGGTAAGGTGGTATCTATCAGTGGGAAATACAGCATATCGACCACCTTTCCAAATAAGAACGGCGCATATCCGCCTTCCGCCGGAAATAAAGTCGCCAATCCTCCGTGATATGGTGTGGCTGAAAATATCAATCCATAAAACGCACTATCCAGGATATTACCTAACGCTCCCGCCAGGATCAGAGCGAAAGAAAGGATCACTCCAAAAGTCTCCCTGGTCTTAATCAGGGTATGGATGATGTAGATCAGAAAACCAACGGCAATTAATCTGAAGACACTTAAGGCAAGCTTTCCCCAATTACCTCCAAGGGATAACCCGAAAGCCATACCTTCATTTTCCACGAAATGTATTCTCGCCCAGCTCAGCCCAAGGAGCTTAAACTCCTCTCCATATTCCATGTGGGTCTTGACCCAAATCTTGAGGACCTGGTCGATGAGCAGGACCACAAAAACGACAAGCAAAACCCCTTTGGCGCGATTGGACATACGTGATGTTTGGCCCTTTCCAGATGATTGGGAGACCATGCCTCAATGGCCGAAACGGTCATTTCAGCGGGTGTCCCGGTTGGTCGGGGATTCCGATGATTTAATTAGTTCTGGGCCTGCTTGGCTTCGATCGACAAGGTAGCGTGAGGTACGGCGCGGAGCCTTTCCTTAGAGATCAGTTTCCCTGTCTCGCGGCAGATACCATACACCTTGTTCTTGATCCGGATCTTGGCATTTTCAAGATGCTGAATCAGCTTCTGCTGGCGGGCAGCCATCGAACTGATCCGTTCACTTTCCAGGCTGCTGAGGCCATCATCAAGTCCCTTGATTTTATTATCCGGATTCTCAGCAAGATCCTCAAGTTGTTTTAGGTAAAATTCGAGTTGCTCCCTGGCTACGATGAGTTTCTCATCGATGAGTTGATCAAATTCCTCCAACTCTTTATCGCTATATCTCGTCTTTTGCGGTTCTTCAGGCATAGTGGCGATGACCGGTTTCTTCTCCATCTTTTTCTCTGTCATTTTTTCGATGTGCTTGTCCGCGTGGTCCGTGGTTGACCTGGAAGGTGCTACCACTGGCTTGCGTACTTCTATAATTTTTCCTGCGGGTACTTTTGGCGCAGGAGCTTTTTCAACAGGTTTGGGTGCAACGACCGCTTTGGGCTTAACAACCGGTTTGGCTATTGGTTTTGGTGCAGCCGCTACTGGCTTTTGAATAACCTTAGTGGTTTTACTTTCCTGGGCAGATTTTGACACCCCTGGTTTTGTGGCTATGGCCTTCGGAGCTATCCCTGCTTTAGCCACAGGTTTGGCTACAGGCTTTGGGGTCGGCTTGGCCACTGGCTTTGCAGACTTGGCAGGTACTGTCTTTGCTTTAGCAACAGGCTTTGCCACTGCCTTGGCTTTCGGGGCTGGTTTAACCTTTGGTGCCGGCTTGGCTTTAACAACCGGTTTGGCCTTGGCTGCAGGTTTTGCTTTCGCTACCGGTTTGGGTTTAGCTGCAACAGCTTTGGACTTGGCTGGCGCAGCTTTTTTAGCGGCAGGCTTGGATTTGGCAGCTACGGCCGGGCGGGCAATCGTCTTTGCCTTTGGAGCTGCTTTTGGTGCTGCCTTTTTAGCACCGGCGCCTGATTTAGCCTTTACCGGAGCAGATTTGGTTGTTTTTGATTTCTTCTGAGTGGCCATAACCTCTCGCTTTTAAAAATGAATAAGTGGATTTTGGAAGCTTTGTTCCAGACCCGACCCCCCGCTTCCGGAAACCCTTGCCTAAAAACGCCGCAAATTTACATGAATGCACCTAATACACACCATCGGATCGATATTAAGCCCATTTTTGCCTTCTAAAAATGAAATTATTTGCCTTTTAGTTCGAAATGCCAACTTTTATTTGCCTAAAATTTCATTTTTCAAAATCAATCATTTGTCAATAAGCTAATTATATATTTACTAATAAATTATTTATAAATATTTGTATTTTAATTGTTTATAACGCATGCTGTTCATGTCTGATGAAATTAAATGGAGATGGATCATCCATTTTCAACCAATACTTTGATTTTTAAACGCTTATACATTTATAAATCTCTCTTCAATTTTCATTCTTCATTTTTAACTCAGAAACCTGCTTAACCTCCTGTTAATCCGAGGGTAAGGTCAGCCAACCTTATAATGAGACCTTATCTTTGAGCTCCTAACCACGCTTGTATGGGCAAACTTTTACACAACCGGATCAACCGGGACGAACTCAGGGATAAGGTACGGCATGAAACCATTGACCGGACGACCTTGTCTTTCTATGCATATACTCGTCTGGACGATCCACAGGAATTCAGGGATCGGTTTTATGCCCAACTTTCGCAACTTGGCGTCCTTGGCCGCATATACGTGGCCGGCGAAGGAGTCAATGCTCAAATCTCCCTGCCTACCGATCATCTTGAGGCCTTCAGGACATACCTGGACAGCATTCCCTTCCTGAAGGGCATCCGTCTCAATATCGCTGTGGAGGATGATGGGAAATCCTTTTTTGCCCTGGCCATAAAGGTGAAATCCAAAATCGTGGCCGACGGGCTCAATGATGATGATTTTGATGTAACCAATCGCGGAACCCATCTTTCCGCGGAAGCCTTCAATGCACTTACGGACAACCCGGAAACTATCGTGGTGGATATGCGCAACCATTATGAAAGTGAAGTCGGACATTTTCAAAATGCCATCCTCCCTCCGATGGAAACATTCCGGGAGGGTTTGCCTATGGTGGCCGACATGCTTCAGGAAGCCAAAACCAGACCCGTCGTGATGTACTGCACAGGAGGCATACGATGTGAAAAAGCCTCAGCGTATATGAAATATCGAGGCTTCGAAAATGTATTCCAACTGGATGGTGGCATCATTGAATATGCCCGCCAGGTCGAACAAAAAGGGCTGCCCAATAAATTTCTCGGTAAGAACTTTGTATTTGATGAGCGCCTGGGTGAACGGATCTCAGACGATGTGATATCTACCTGCCACCAGTGCGGGCATGAATCGGATGCGCATACCAATTGCGCCAATGATGCCTGCCACATCCTGTTTATCCAGTGTCCCGAATGTCATGAAAAATACCATGGCTGCTGCTCCGCCGAATGTGATGAATTCATGCAGTTGCCCGAACCGGAACGAAAAGCGTTGCGCAAGCATAAGGTTTTCAATGGCACGAAACACTCCAAAAGCAAGCCGGGCATGTTGGCTCAATAAAAAGAAAAGGGGAAATACAATTGCATTTCCCCTTTGATATTTTACATGGCAGGTGGCACTTCATTGGGCCAGTGATTGAGCATATCAATCACGCCTCCCATCAGCGCCAGGGTGATGATCCAATACACGGTATTGATCGCGAGGTTCTTAAAATTTTTTCGTTCAAACAGTCCATTGGTGACCAGGACGGGCATGGCGACAGTAATCCCGATAAGTACTCCGTGAAACGCGCCGTGCTTAAAACTGTCAAACTCTCCTTCCTGCATCGGTCCGTCTACATTGACGAGGACGAATATAGAGAGTAAGAAAGACATAAGAAGGGACACGCCAAAAATGATACCCATTCCTGTTTTATTCAGGTCTTCTTCTTTAATCCCCAGGGAGTCCATCCAGGCTTTACCGAACACACTTTTATGGTAATAAACAAATCCGACAAGCATCGGAATGAAGGCGGCAATGAGAATCGCGAGCCAATTAGGTTGAGGCATAAATAGTTGGATTTAAGTGATGACTTGAAAACTCAATCACGTCACCGCGAGGTCGGTCAACGTTGATTTGTCCTGCCTAAAATACTGAAAAGCAAATGAGGCTCAGCTTTTTTCAGCGTAAAACTTCAGGGCGGTGAGCCCGTTGTCAAATTGTTTTTTCAATGCACTGCGCATGATCAGGCCACCATATTTACTCCAGGGCCACCATCCTACATTGTCCTCCAATGACCAGGTCACTTCAATCTGATCGCCTTTGTGGGCAAAATTGAATTTGGATGAACCGTTCTCACCATTTCCAAAATCAATGGCCGTGATGATCTCCTCATTGGTCACTACATTGGTCAGGGTGAGTGTCCCATTTCCCATATGTTTGTTTTGCGACTCCCATTTATAAAAAGCGTTTTGGCCCACAGGTGGGTTACTGAATGACATGACCATGGTTGGGTCCGTTCTTTTCCATGGAGCCCATTTCTCCCAATTGCGCAGATCATTGACCTGGTCAAAAACCCTGTCAATCGGGGCGCTCACGAGCACACTCCGTTTGACTTTAATGGTAGAAGGAAGGAGGAAGGACACCAGGATAAGCACTCCAATAAGCACACCTAGCCAAATAGCGATTTTTCGGAAAAACGTTTTCATGGATGGATATTTCTATCCAAATATCTGTAAAATATATGTGCTTTTGCGCTTTAGAGCAATCCCTCAATCACCTTTTCCTCGTTAATGCCTTCTGCTTCAGCCTTATAGTTGCGAACTATCCGGTGGCGCAGCACATATTTGGCAACAGCCTTAACATCAGCAATATCAGGGGAGTACTTGCCACTAATCGCAGCATGACATTTGGCCCCAAGTACTAAAAACTGTGAGGCACGCGGACCTGCACCCCAGGAGATATATTGATTGACCTGGTCCGTAGCCTTGGCAGTACCGGGACGTGTTTTGGAAGCCAATCCTACGGCATACTCAAGCACGTTATCCGCCACAGGAATTTTTCTGACTAATTGCTGGAAACTCAGGATCTCCCCGGCATTGAGGATATGTCTGAGGGACGTTTCATACGAACCCGTAGTAGACTTGACCACCCGGATCTCCTCATCGTAGGATGGGTAGTCCAGGGGAATATTAAACATAAAACGGTCGAGCTGGGCTTCCGGAAGCGGATATGTTCCTTCCTGTTCAATCGGGTTTTGAGTCGCCAAAACAAAAAATGGAGAGGGTAATACATGCCTGTCACCACTCACCGTCACCGACCGCTCCTGCATAGCTTCGAGAAGTGCGGCCTGGGTTTTTGGCGGCGTACGGTTGATCTCATCCGCGAGAATGATATTGGCAAAGATGGGGCCGCGATTAAACTTAAAATGACGGTCTTCGTCCAGGATCTCCGTACCGGTGATGTCCGAGGGCATCAGGTCCGGGGTAAACTGGATCCGCTTGAACTCCAGGTCCAACACTTCGGAAATGGTGCTCACCAACAGGGTCTTTGCCAGACCCGGCACGCCTACCAGGAGGCTGTGTCCGTTGGAAAACAAGGAAATCAATACGGCCTTGACCACTTCATCCTGACCCACAATCACCTTGGCAATCTCGTTTCTCAGGTCATGGTATTTAGCGGCTAATGCATCGATCGCCTGTACATCTGAAGTATATGCTGTGCTCATGAAGTGTTTTTAGATTATGACCCTGTGCCGGGCCCGAAAGGCCAAAAATAAGCGGATTATTTTCAAGTAATGGATGTTAAGAACGAATAAACCCGGTTTAATGTTTTGCCCCCGGACAAGGCCATTCCCATTTATCCAGCGGATAGGATTTGCTCAAAAATGAATAATGCCACCATTCCGTACGAATGCCTTTAAACCCATTGGATTCCATAGCGGACTTCAATAGCCGCCTACGTTCCAAAACTTCAACTGACAGGTCAGTGTAGTCGTGATGCGCTTCAGGGCCAAAGAAATCATAAGGTGTACCCATGTCCAATTCCTTTCCTTTCAAATCTGTCAGCGTGAGGTCAATGGCCACTCCACGATTGTGCATGGATCCTTTGGATGGCGGCGCGACGTAGTCCGGATCAGGCACCTTATCCCATAGTTTTTGTTGCGCCGGACTGGGCCGATACCCATCAAACAACTTCAGCTGATACCCTTTGCCTTTTAACTGCTTTAAAATTTTCTTTAATGCCCTTGCTGGTTCAGGACGCATAAACATCCGGCCGCAAGGATAAATAATGGCTCCTGTAAAATTATTGGTCGTGGCATATCGGACATCTATGATAAACCCGTCTTTGGATGTCAGCTCAGTCCAAAGCGTAGTGTCATAATCCGGCACCGGAGGACTGGCGGGGAAACAACAAAACGCTTCATCCAAAGGCATGGAAGGGCGTTTCAATGAAAGGTCTTTGAAGTGTGCCATCGTTATGAAAACGATTCCCAAACCGGCAAAAATCATGGAATTCATAACTGTGAAGGTAACAGAATGCCCATACATACAAGGGATGGATGCAATCTGTCATCCGATTTTTCTATCCAATCGTCTAAAGTGCATCCATTCCAAAGGAAATGCCAATACATTCGTTGCATCATCAATCAGGTATGTCGTGAAATCACTCTATTCGCTCTTTGTGTTCAGCTTGTTGCTATCAGGCCCGTTGACCATTCATGCCCAATCCACCCATGGCGTTAAGTTCGAACAATTGGGTACGATGTTGCCCACGCCCAATACATTCAGGAATGCCGATGGTAGTCCCGGGGCACAATATTGGCAGCAACGCGTGGATTACGATATCGAGTGTACACTGGATGAGCACAAGCGTCAGTTGAGCGGACATGAACGCATCACCTATTATAATCAATCTCCCTCCACGCTGACCTATCTGTGGATGCAGCTGGATGAAAACGAGCATCATTCGTCGTCTGACAAACACAAGATGGATGCCCGCCAGATGGGCAAGGTGATGAGCGAGCAACAATTGCGGATGCTTGAACCCTGGAGAGAACTCGACCAGTATGGCCATAAAATCATTTCCGTGACGGATGGCAATGGGGATTCACTTCGCTACAGCATCGACCAGACTACCATGCGGGTCGAATTGCCACGTCCGCTGAAACCCGGTGAAAGTTTTTCCTACTCCGTGAGTTGGTACTACAATCTCATTGATCGTATCAACTCGGCCAGCTGGGGACGCGGCGGGTATGAGCATTTTGAAAAAGATGGCAATGATCTCTTTACGATCGTTCAATGGTATCCACGACTTTGTGTGTACAGTGATGAACAGGGATGGCAAAACAAACAATTTGTCGGACGCGGTGAATTTGCCCTGACCTTCGGAAACTTTATCGTCAAAATGACGGTCCCCGAAGATCACGTTGTAGGCGCTACAGGTGAATGCCTTAATTACGCGCAGGTCTTGACCCCTGAGCAATATGGCCGCTGGCAACAAGCGCAGAAGGCCACTGCACCCATAGAAATTGTAACGCTCGATGAGGCGAAAAAATCAGAGCAGCATAAAAATGTCAAAGGCACGAAGACCTGGATTTATAAGGCGGACAATGTCCGCGACTTTGCCTGGACCTCCAGTAGGAAATTTGTGTGGGATGGTATGCCCCATTACAATGCGGACGGCAAGCGGGCCATGTGTATGAGTTATTATGCCAAAGAAGCATACCCGATCTATCAGCGCTATAGCACAAAAGCAGTGGCGCATACATTGAAAACATATTCAAAGTATTCAATCCCCTACCCTTACCCCAGTGCCATCTCCGTAGAAGCCGCCAATGGAATGGAATACCCGATGATTTCCTTTAATCCGGGCCGTGCGGAGGAAGATGGCACCTATTCAGAAAGTGAAAAATATGATGCCATTTCAACGATCATTCACGAAGTGGGGCACACCTATTTTCCCATGATCATCAATAGTGATGAACGTCAATGGGCGTGGTTTGATGAGGGCATCAATTCATTTGTACAATTCCTCGCGGAGAGTGAATGGGAAGCAGACTATCCATCCGGATTTGGTATCGCTGAAAATGTGACCTGGTATATGGCGCAACCTAAAGACCGGCTGGAACCGATCATGACTAACAGCGAAAATATCGCCCAGTACTTTGCCAATGCTTATCTGAAGACATCCTGCGCGCTGAATATTTTAAGAGAGACCGTCATGGGTCGGGAAAAATTTGATTACGCGTTCAGGACGTATTGTGAACGATGGGCCTTTAAACATCCTACGCCTGCTGATTTTTTCAGAACGATGGAAGATGCCAGCGGTGTCGATCTGGATTGGTTCTGGCGCGGATGGTTTTACAGCACAGATGCCGTGGATATCTCACTGGACAGTATCAAATGGTACAAAGTGGATCTTGAAAACAATCCGGAAAGCAAAGAAACGACCAACACGCAAAATGCTGAACCCCCAGCTGACCACATTACCAAGATGCGTAACCAGCAGGATGGCATACCTTATGCAACCGATACGGATCCCGCACTGCGTGATTTTTATAACAGCTACAAACCCTGGGAAGGAAAAGACAGTGTGATCACCACAAAGACCTGGTTGTATAACGAAACTTTTTCTGAAAAAGAAAAGCAGGAGCGTTTTGGCGACAACAACTACTATGAACTTTTCTTCAGCAATAAAGGGGGTCTCGTCATGCCGGTCATCATTGAATGGACCTATGCGGATGGCACCAAGGAAATTGAAAAAATCCCTGTGGAAATCTGGCGGATGAATGAAACTAAATTCAGGAAAGTATTTGTCAAGAAGAAGGAAGTAAAAGGCATCGTCATCGATCCGTATAAAGAAACAGCGGATATCGATGTGGCCAATAATAACT
>CAZYHJ010000008.1:61958-66373 GCA_964646645.1 uncultured Saprospiraceae bacterium
ATCGTCATCGATCCGTATAAAGAAACAGCGGATATCGATGTGGCCAATAATAACTGGCCGGTAAAAGAACTTCCTTCAAGATTTCAGGTATACAAGGCGCACAAATATGAAGACGCGCCAAATGCCATGCAGCGAAATGGCGTAGTACCCGGAAGAAGTTGACCTGAGTCTGCAATTAAATCAAACCCAGGTCAACACTTCAAAAATTCGGATCAGGCATGCAGAATGAGTAACGGGGTCTCCGCATGTAAGGCAAGTTGCTTGCTGACGCTTCTGTGGAAGAGATCAACAATGAAACTTCTGCTTTTTTCCACGGCCACCACCAGATCACACGGATGATCGTGGACATATTGCGCGATGCCGTGTTCGACACGGGGATCCACCACGTGATCAATGGTCACCTGGTTGTCAGTGAAATGCTCCAATAATTCACTGCCGGCGTCTTCGATCCGGGTTAATGGATCTCCAGACTCGGACACCACATTGACCACGGTCAGTCGACTATTGAAATTATCTGTCAATTCTACGAGCACATCCAGATGCTCCGGTCGTTTGAGTGTCTCTACATCTGCGGCAAGTACCACCTCCCTGAATCCGTTAAATCGTGCATTTTCGGGAATGATCATTAAGGGCAGGTGTGTGGCTTTGATCAGGGAAGAAGCATGACTTCCGAGCAGGATGGCCGGTAATCCTGTTTCTCCTTTCGTGCCCATTACGACCAGGTCAGGTTTGTGCTTCTCCGCGACATAATGCACCGCCTCGTTGAGAAATCCCAGATAGGCGATTTTCTCAAAGGTCAATGCAGTTCCCAACTGATCATTAATAGTTTTTTCCTCCCTGGCTAATGCCTCGTTGGTTTCAATCCGCATCTTCTCACTGAGCGAGATCGTTACTTCCGCCGTGGTATGGATGCGTGGATAACCATGAAGGAGGATGTAGTCATATTGCTCAGGAGGAAAAGCATGTATGGCAAAGAAAATGGCATTGCGCGCATTTTCTGAAAAATCTGTCAGCAATAAAATTTTGTTTTTCATACGCATGTATTTATCTGCGGCCAAATCGCATTTGACCTGAATTTACTTTAAAAGTTCAACATTCGCTTCGCTTGCCCTGTCAAGGCTTACCGTTGGCTTCAACTTCTTCAGGCTTCTGTTTATGTGAAGCACGTGCCAGGTGCGTCTCCGGAATGCCATGATCACGGTCAAACCAACGATACCCGATGGCATAAATGATAATCGCGGTGACCACTGCGGTCATGAACCCTGTCAAAGGCACCATCAACGCGGTATATAGCATAAGGAAGATGTGAAATTTGTTCATCCCCATGACTTCCCTGACCTCTTGCTTCTTGGCCATACCACTGGCCACATAGAGCAGGATGCCACCGATGCACGCCATAGGTACTTGTTCCAATTGCGTGGCGAGATAAAATGCCATGAGGAGTTTGAAGGCAAACTTGGCGATCCCGGCCAGCGGTGACACGGCACCGAGCTTAATGTTGACTGCGGTTCGAGCCAATGCGCCAGTGTGCGGAAAACCGTTCATTAACGGAGTGAAAATATTGACCAGTCCTTGTCCCCAGAGTTCTTTGTTCGGATTGTAGGGCAAGCCTTTATTACCTGCCAGACGGTCGGCCATGCGTGAGCACAGTAAACTTTCGATCGCGGCGACAATGTAGATCGCGCCGGCAAAGTAAATGATATCAAATATGACCTTGCCGCTAAAGACATCAGGTAGTGCGGGAAATGTAATGACTGAAAAATCCGTTGGGATCGATCCATACTTGTCCATGATCAGGATGAGTCCCTTATCTGCCCAAAATGTTTTGGCAGCGATCAATCCAAAGGCCAGCGCGATCAGCGGACCGGGAATAAATGGAGACACCTTGATAAAGAACTTGCAAAAAATAAAGGTGATCAGCGCCAGCGCAATAGCGAAGAGATTGGCTTCACCGATGTAGGTGATGAGCGTTTTGATCTGGTCCAGGATTCCATACCCCACTTTTACTTTCAGTCCGAAGACTTCACCGACCTGCGAAAACGCGATGACGATAGCGATGCCGATCGTAAATCCAACGACAATGGAATGGGGCACTTTTTCAACAATTCTTCCCATGCGGAGTAAGCCTGAAAGCATTAATAGAATGCCCGCAACGAAGGATACGAGAACAAGAAAAGAGTGATTGTAGGTGGCCATCAGACCTGCGATGACAGGTATAAAAGCGGCGGTGGGTCCGTAGACCTGGTATTTGGATCCGCCAAACAAAGCTCCGAATAATCCGGCGACAGCACCACCGACGATGCCTTGTTCGGGTCGCAATCCTGAAGCCATGGCAAATCCCATCGCTAAGGGAATAGCCACCATGGCTACGATCAATCCTGCGGTGAGATCTTTAAAAACATTTCTGGCGACATTTCCTTTGAGCAGATCCTCATACCGTCCGTCGAAAGGCATGAGAAAAAAACGTAACCTGCCTGATAAAGTATCTTGATTCATTTTGATTGTCATTTAAGGTTAAGAAATAGGATCAGGCGATGACCCCTTCATCAAACACGTAGATCTTGTGCATTTCACTGTTGTCTCTGACGGTACAGTGCAGATCCACGAGCAATCCGTTGTTCAGGTCATAGACCAGACCATGCACATAGGGCCTGTTTTGTTTGCTCCAGGCATTCTGAATGATGGACGTTTTGCACAAGTCATACACCTGTTCGATGACATTGAGCTCGACCAGTCTGCGGCCACGCTGCACATTATCCTCAATGGCATCTAATTCAACCTGATGCATCCGATATACATCCTTAATATGACGCAACCAATTATCAATGAGTCCTACCTGGTTGTTGCCCATAGCGGCGAGCACACCACCACAGCCATAATGTCCGCACACGATGACGTGTTTGACTTCGAGGACATTGACGGCGTAGTCGAGGACGCTGAGCATGCTCATGTCTGTGTGGATCACCATGTTGGCGATGTTGCGATGCACAAACACTTCGCCGGGTAGTGTTCCTGTGATTTCATTAGCGGGAACGCGGCTGTCGGAGCAACCGATCCAAAGTATCGGGGGTTTTTGACCTTTGGCCAGTTTGGTAAAAAAACCGGGCTCCTTCTGGTTCATGTCTGATACCCATTTCCGGTTGCCCTCAAATATTTTATAATATGATTCTTCCATGATTGTTATTGATTGTCAGAAAAAATGAGATGATGGCCGTAAGGACGTACAGGTTGTCAGCGCACTGTACATGCACGGCATAGACTGCTATTGAACAGCAGTAATTCGATCAGGAAAAAATCAGGCTACTTCCGGAGGTCGGCCCTGCACTTCAGCGATGACTGAAGGATAAAAGGATGCATCTGCATGAGGAAGCGATGCTGTGGTTTCGGAGGCGAAATGGAGATGAAGGTGATTGAAAGGCAACCTGTACTCATCGATTTCTTTGGCGCCTTCCTTGGCCTCCTTTTCACTGGTCTCCTTCTCATTGTGTATCTCGGCAAAGACAAAAGTCGTAATGGGAGAAAAGATCAGCCCAAGGGCTATGTCCCTGATTATCAGGCTAGCTGCAAACATCAGGGAATATATGACGATCGATCTTCCGGACATGTGAATAGAACAAATATAGGGGGATTACCCATAGTGCCGGATAAAACATGAATGACACTACCAGGAAAGGTTATCCTGATGTGTTTTGGTTTTATGAGGCGAAGCTATTTGTCGCCGTACATCAGTTCCTTGACTTTCTCCTTGTCCTCCTTGATATTTTTTAAATCGAACATGGTGCCGAAGACATGATCCCATAATGTGGAGCTGACCCCATATCCCATGTGTTCATTCTGATAGTGATGCAGATGGTGATTGCGCCAGTGATTGCGTGCCCAGCTGAAGGGCGGACGCCAGGCATGGATCGCATAGTGTATGGTGCCGTAGAGCAGGTAGCCCAGTATAAATCCGGCAAAGAATGGAAATGCAGCTGATTGCATCAGGAGATACATGATCCCGAATATGGTTCCAGAGATCAGGATCGAAGGCAAAGGCGGCATGAAGAGTCTCGTCTTATCTCTTGGGTAGTGATGATGATTGCCATGAAAAATATAGACGATCTTTTGACCGGTTTCACTTTTAGTTTCAAGGTGAAAAATATACCGGTGGGCGATGTATTCAAAAAAAGTCCAGAAGAAAATTCCTCCCCCAAAAAGAAGTATGGTTTTTAAAACGCCAAAGGCCAATACATCAATGCCATAGTAAAGAAAATAAACCACCACTGGTAAATACATTGACCAGATCAGCAAGGGATGACCTTTGGTCAGCCATTCCAGGGCAGCGCTCTGAAACAACCTTGCTTGCCCCGAATTTTCGACTTTCTCAATATGCATATCAAGGAAATTTTAATCCGCCGCAAAGATAAGGAAAGGTG
>CAZYHJ010000009.1:0-63738 GCA_964646645.1 uncultured Saprospiraceae bacterium
TAATGGACTTAAATGCTGCATCTGACAACCTGCGCTGCTAACTAAATTTCATCGAATCAACGTCACATCACCGTTTCGTAATTCTCTCCGTCCGTCTTTCCAACGTATCACCACGCTATATGCATACACAGCAGGATTCATCGTTACACCACTACGCGATCCATCCCACGCATAGGCAGGATCACCTGGCGGAAAATTCCTGGCCATAAAAACTATATTTCCCCATCGATCAAAGATCTCCATGTATTCGATCTCTTCGACACCTGATCCAGAGCTGAGCAGCAACAGGTCATTGATATTATCTCCATTCGGTGAAAAGATATTTGGTATGTACAAATCATTGTTTGATTCAATCAGTAATGTCATTGAATCTGCATCCACACAGCCATCATGACTGGCTACTGTCACGGAATATGTCGTCGTGATAATCGGAGCTACAGGTTGTGTCAAACAGGTAGGGCAGGCTGGATGAGTCAATCCGGACCAGTTGACGGATGAGAGCGAGTCAAACGGAACATTCACGATAGCTTCGATGATCGTTGTTTCACCCGGCAGAATAATCATATCATCTCCCAGATCCACATGAACCATGAGCGGGACATTGATCCAGATGATTTCTTTGATTTCACAATCATTGGCATCCAGGGCGGTAACCTGATACGTGCCCCCGGATAGATTGTTAAACGTTGTAGAGAATTGGAAATTAATTCCGTCGATGGAATATCGAATCGGAATTAACCCACCCGATGGCATGACGGTGATGCTACCTTCAAGATGGTCAAAACAATCAGGCTGTGAAACTTCAAAGCCAATTGAGAATTCTTCGGGTTTGGAGACATAGACAGAACTATTGGTTTGGCATCCATTGCCGTCTATTATCGTAACGTAGTAATCACCACTACTTAATCCTGTGATACTTTGATCGGGACTGCCTGTGGACCATAAGTATTCAAAAGGCCCGACACCAGTTGCCTCTGCCGTGACACTGCCATCGCTTTCTCCGAAGCAACTGACACCGTATCCATTAAAATCAGAAATGACCTGCACATTTAAATTTGGAAGTGGAAACAATTCAATAGATTGTATGACGAGACTGTCACATCCAACTTGGTTAGTATATGTAATTTGTGTGCTTCCCACTTGTGCCGGGTCACACGTCATTGAAATCAATTGTGTAGTGTCCGACGGAATAAGGGAGACCATCAAAGTCACTATGCTATCGCAGCCAAATTCATTTTGAAGCGTAGTAATAAAAGTGCCGGCTTGTGATGAGGTGCACGTGGTTGAGGTCAGAAAGGTCGAGTCGGGTGGTAAAAGTGAAATAGTCTCATGCACGATACTATCGCAGCCAAATTGATTGAGAAGTATATACTCGAAATCCCCTGCATCACCTGGATCACACGTTGTACCAGAAATGAATGTTTCACTGTTCGGAAGCAGGGAAATGGTTGTGGTCACTATACTGTCACAACCCAATCTGTTCGTCAGCAATTGAATAAAAACACCGACCTCTGCAGGGTCACAGGATCCTCCGGTGATAAATGTGGAATCCTGTGATGAAAATGTCACTGTCGTGATGACGGTGCTATCACATTGATGGGCCGTTGTGAAATGGCTTTCAAAAACACCCAGGCTGGAGGAATCACAAGAGGTAGTATGTATCAGGGTGGTATCGGATATTCCCATGTTGACGAAGGTGATAATCAAACTGTCGCAGCCAGACTGATCGGTCAGTATCTCTTCGAATACTCCAAGTAAGGCAGAATCGCATGTGGTTTGAGTCACGATCGTAGTATCTGAAGGTGGTATCCAGCTCGTGGTGGTAATGATCAGGCTGTCGCAGCCAGATTGATTCGATAGCACCTGGGTGGTGGTTCCTGCATTTGAACTTTGGCAAGTATGCAGGTTGATCAGCATCGTATCCGAAGGCAACAATGTCACGGTCGTCGTCACCATCGTATCACATCCGCCAGGGTTATGGAGAAAGGCGACAAAAACACCTGCTGCGGCAGAATCACATGTGGTAGACGTTTCAACAATTTGAATGGAAGGGAGTACGGATAGTGTAGTCGTGACCACACTATCGCATCCATGGTGAGTGTCAAAGGTGTTTACATAAACGCCAGGCTCATTTTCCCAATTGAATCCAAGAAAAATGCTGTCCCCTTCGCAAATGGTGGCTTCCATGGTCGTGGTAAAGGTAGGATATACATCCACAATCTGAACCGGGTCAGTTAATTCAAAGCAAGCTGAATCAGAAGCCGAAACGTTAGTAATGGTATAAACTGTAGTTTGTGTTGGAAAATCATTAAAAGTAAAATCTTCATTTATGCCGGTGAAATGAAACGGCGAACCGGGATTAGAAGAAATATCTACTGTGAGCGAAAATGGAGTGGTGGTTTGGATGATCAATTCCGCTGATTCATTATCACATATTTCAAAATCACCTTCCAGGGCGACCTGAATAACAGGCACAACGTTGAGTTCAACAGTATCCATTCCGGGACAATTGACACCATCAGCTACAGTAACAGTATATTGTCCAGACTCAAAAGCAGAGATTGTTTGGGTGTGTACACCTGTAGACCAGGTATAATCAGCACCTGGTATGCCGGCATCAAAAATTGTAGCCTCCCCTTCGCATATAAATTGATCAGGTCCGAGATCTACATCTACAAGCGGTAGTGAAATAACCTCAATAAATGCGGTAGCAATATTGCTCATCGCTCCAGAAGCGGTAGTAAACTGAACCTCCACCGTCCTTGGACCAGGGGTGGATGGTGCAGCAAGATCTTTATATACTATGAGTCGCAAGGCATCTTTAAAGTCGGTTGATTTCGCTCCTCCGACATTCGTCAGCGTGATCATATTTGTGCCTGCTCCGGTGACATCAATATTTGGTACTGAACCGGTCATCTCCAGGATTTCTTCAGGGGCATCTGGAACATTACCGTCTACACGTATAGTCATGGATGTGACAATATCATCAAAAAACATCTTGATGTCCTCGTCAGCTATTCCGACTCCACTAGTTAAGCAGGTGTATTCAGTCGAATTGTAATCAGATCCGGTGGCTCCGGAACTATCATTGCAATCGAGATCTATGTATATGGAACAATCTAAAGGAGTATACTCCCACATGGAAGTAATCCAAAGTCCTTCAACATCATCAGAATGGCATATTGGTTCTATGGAACCATCTAAAAGATTAATTGCAACAAAATTATCTGGAAAAACATCTGTGCCAATTAGTATATTGCAATATGGTGAAGCTGTCAGTCCTGCAATATTTTGTAGAAATGGAAAAGTTACCATAATAGTAGAATTTGACGGATTTAATTGATCCAATTTGACGATTGATCTCATTCCGGTAACAGCATCCCGAACCAAATAATAGACTTCACCACCTGACATCGCCATTGCACCATCTCCGATGAACCCAGTTGTACCGAGTGAGGCCACGGTGCTAGAATTCAAATCCCATCGATAAATTGTATCGGATCCAACAAAAAAGTGTGGTTGAGAGTAAAAGATACCATTTCCGACGGCCACAAACCCCATCATTGGCGGCAAATATGCAGGACCTGTCATTAGATCTCCTGAAGTGTTTCCGGTCTCGGGATCTATAAGATAGAGACGAACATCACCTGGAGCCACATTTCCTAGACAATAAAGCAAATTTTCAGGGCTGTAGGAAATTTCGCCATTCCAACCAACACTATGTCCTATCAACTCAATTGAGCAACCGCACAACCGATTTTCAAAAATCATACTATCAGCTTCTAATGTTTCCTCGGTTAAAAAATAATTTTGCCCAAATGAATTAAATGTAAATTCAACAATCAAAAAGCTTATAAGCAGGAATTGAGCAAAGTAGCTAACATAACGGCTAAGCCATATTTTCATGTTTTACTTTCTATTTTATGAAAATGTATTTTAATAGAAGATGAGGCAGGTTAATAAACTGCCTCATCTTTTAAACCAAATCAAGGATCACATTGGTCAAAATCACAACTTCCATCAACACAAAATGTATAGGTTGACAAATAAGGTATTGTCACAAAAGTGAAAGTCGGTACAATTTGATCGTAATCACAGCTAATTTTTATATTCCCTGAGCTGCTTGGGGTCATGTTTGTAATTTGGAAGCAGTTTCCCTGAGACTTGCTTTAGTTACGAAACTAACCTTTTCATCTGTCATTTCCAAGTCAGAAATGTTAAAATCAAAGATATTGGGAAAATATTTTAAGAAGGGAGCAGAAGCCTTTAATGGGCAGAATGAAGAAAGTATTCTCCTCAAAGATGCTCGTAGCAGAGGAATGAACCCATTGCTCTTCGATTTGCCCAGGGCCCGGAATCAAAACTCCACGATAATCCCAATCCCCGGTATAATCGTACCCGCTACGTTTTCAATTGCCCTTGGAATATAATAGTCAGGATTGTTAGGGTCAGGAATAGGGACACCATTGGCATCTCTTTCTACAGAAAAGTATGGCTGTTCGGTAGTCGTGTTATTCGTGATGTTCTGGACGTCAAGATAGACATCCAGCGTCCAGGTTTTAAAGTTGTATTTTTTATCCACGCGGATATCAAACTGGTAAAAGGCTTCCACACGCTCATCATTTAATCTCATCTCATCCGGTATGCCGGCCTGCAGAACATCATAGTTGGTTTTTAAAGCTGAGGCCTGTATGTCATACGGTGTAAATGGACTTCCACTGTTGAATCGAAACTTAGCCCCAACTTCCCAGCCGCGCTTGAAAATCTTTCCGCCGGTGACACTTAGCATATGCCTGTAGTCCCAGGATGAGGGCACGTATTCATTTTCGATGTTCTGAAATTCACTGCGAACAAACGTATAGGAGAAAAGTCCATAGAAATTGTTCCACAGTTTTTGCTGGAAGAAAAACTCAACACCATACGTCCGCCCTTTATTGGTCGATGAAACCGGAGCATTACCCACCACGCCAAAGTCACTGCCTTTATTGGCGAGTGAAATGGAATCCAAAAGGTCCATCGGGTAGTCATCATACAATTTATAAAAGCCCTCAATGGTGATCCGTGCATTCTTAGAAGTATTGTATTCCAGACCAGCTACAAAATGCGTGGCTTCAATAAACGTGACATTCGAATTGACCAACTGGCCATTGGTATCACGGTATCCGAGCGTTGTATATGGAGGCAGCTGGTGATAGATACCGGTATTGGCATTAATTGCCATTTTATCATTGAGCCTGTACGAAAGACTCAACCGCGGTGAAATCTGGTTGAGCGGATTGGCCATGTGATCATTGAAATCATTTCCGTCCAGACGCAGTCCGGCAGACACCAGTAAGCGTTCCTCAAATAAGCCTCTGCTCGCCTGACCGAAAACAGCGTATTTAAACATGTTTATTTTGGATTGGTAATTTAAGGTCACTTCATTGGCCAGTCGTTGAAAAGTATTGGTGGTATAAGTAGCATGTTCCAGTCCCAAACCTCCATTGATTTTCCATCCTGAGGTGCGCACAGTCTCTTCAATGCGGAATTTATTTTCTGCTTCAGTTGAATTATAATCTAAAATCAGATTTGAAGGATTGGACGCATCATTGTTCAGATACTTCTGTGCGCTGTTGTCGAGGTAACTTCTGCTCAGCACAAACGTGGTGTATGATTTTTCTCTGAAATGGCGCCATGTGCCGCCAATGGTGTAATTCCCTTGTTTGTTGGTAGGAATTTGAGAAATGATATATGTGTTTTCTTCTGTGGGTTCCGCATCAAAGTTGAGATCGACGTTATCAATGGCACCCAATCCAATCAGCGTGATGATGTTTCGTTGGTTGGGTTTGATTTCCGCCTTGAACTGGAAATCATCATACTTGGGAAGGAAGGGGAGGTCAAGGGCCTGGAAGAGGAACTGCAGATAGCTGCGTCGCCACGATGCGATAAGGGTTGAGTTTTTTGTCAAAGGAGTTTCGATCGTGGCTGCCAGGTCGTTTGATCCGAGCGTAATGCTATAACCCGGTTTGTCGGTACGGGCATCTTTAAACTTGAAATCAAGCACTGAACTCATCGCGTTTCCACGATTGGCCGGAAAGGCACCGGCATAAAATTCGAGGTCCTGGATGAAGTCCACATTAATCAGACCAACGGGTCCGCCGGATGCGCCCTGCGTACTGAAGTGATTGATGGTTGGCACCTCAATGCCATCCAGATAGAATCGGTTTTCATTGGGTGATCCACCGCGAACGATAATATCATTTCTAAAACTTGAGGTGATCGCCACGCCGGGCAGCGATTGAATCACACGGGAAATGTCACGATTGCCACCAGGATTTCTTTTTATTTCCGCCACGCCGATGTTACGCAGACTCAGCGGACTTTCTTCTTTCCGGTTAAAGGCTTCAGCCTTGACCACCGCTTCCTGCATCTCTACACTTTCTTCCTCAAGTTCGATGTTGACAAAGGTGGGAGCGGCATTTCTGACCTGCACCTCGTATATCGTCACTGGTTTGAAGCCAATGAAACTTGCTTTGAGATTATAGATGCCCGGGGTTAATCCGGAAATAGTATACTCCCCGTTGTCATCAGCCGTAGCTCCGTACGTCGTGCCTTCAACCACCACAATGGCAAAGGCGAGTGGATCTTTGTTGATCGAATTGGTAATCTTTCCGGTGATGGAGCCTGTCTGTGCCTCCAAGAATGAAGCCCAAAGCAGAAGGAAGAAAATACTAAACCTGTTCATGCCCTTTTGGAATAAACCCACTTTAACAAGGCAAAGAAAGATTGGTTCCAGCCTTCAGCATATTTTCTTTCCGCGGCTTGCTATTTCATTGCCTTACCGGGAACAACTTTAATTCCATCTGCCGTGATGATTGACGCATACGGCAGGCCATCATCCTCTCCCAAAATAGATGCACATCCCACCTCGCCATCTTTATTAAAGGCCACCATCTTACAATTGAAATCGACATTTTGTTTGCCTCCGTTGACATAGAAGATGCGCTCGATCACATCTTCACATGCTTGTTGCGGAGATCGTCCTGCTTTCATTTTTTCAACAAGCAAAAAGGATCCGCAGGTTCTTAGAAGTTCTTCTCCGCGCCCTGTAGCGCCTGCTGCTCCAACCTCATTGTCAAGATATAGGCCTGCGCCGATGATCGGGGAGTCTCCTACGCGTCCATGGATTTTACCAAACAAACCGCTGGTGGTGGTGGACCCTGCGATCTCGCCATGATCACTCATTCCCAGGATATTGATCGTACCTCCCTTGCGTAGTTTGCGATAGTAATCTTTGTCTTTTGGCGCTAACCAATCATCTTTATCGCTGAGATTTTCCTTCCATTCGAGCCAGGTGAGCCGGGCTTGTTCGGTCAGCAGATCTTCAGATGGAAATCCATGCGCCCTCGCAAAATCAAATGCGCCCTGTCCCACAATCAATGCATGATCCGTGCGCTCCATGACCAAACGAGCGACCGAACAAGCCTTCTTAATATTTTGCATATTGGCGACACTGCCACATTTGTGAGTAGGTCCATACATAAATGAAGCATCCAGCGTCACAATCCCTCGCTCATCCGGGAGGCCGCCATATCCAACAGAGGTGTCTTCCGGATCCAGTTCACATACATTGCCGCCGGCTTCTATACCATCAAGAATATTCCCTGAGGCCTGATAGGCTGACCATGCCGGTGGAAGTACTTTTTTGGCCCAGTATTCAGCCCTGCTGCAAAGAATTAAAGCCTTTGCTGCCGCAGTAGAACTGGATGCGGCCTGGCGTGCTAAGGCGTTTTGCAGGACGGGCAAACTGATACCCATCATACCCAGTGTTTGTAGAAAATCCCGACGATGTGCCATAGGACTTGTGTTTTAAATTATTGGTTTGACAATGATTTTTATTCCTTTTCCGGCGTCATGCCCGGTTGATACAATTTGAATCCGGTCTCTTCCTTCTCTTTATCGACCATGGCTTTGACATCCCGCAACAGTTGCTTGGCGTCAAAGAGAATTCCATCTTTAATCGTGTATTTCACTCCGCCGACACGCTCCACTTTATTTTCATCCGTCAGTTTGATGGCGCCTGTTCCATAGAGGCATTGAAGGTTGGCCAAAGGATTTTCTTCGATGATGATGAGGTCCGCCAGTTTGCCTGGTTCTACGCTTCCAAGATCTTTATCCAGTCCTAAAGCTTGCGCACCATACAAAGTCGCAGATCGAATAACTTCAAGGGGATGAAAACCTGCCTCACGCAGCAATTCCAATTCACGGATATAAGCGAAGCCGTACAACTCGAAAATATAACCTGAATCTGAACCGGTAGTGACACGTCCACCACGATTTTTATATTCGTTGACAAAGGTCATCCACAACCTGTAGTTCTCTTTCCAGTCCACTTCTTCTTCAGTACCCCAATAATGCCAGTAGGATCCATGGGAAATACGACTGGGCTGGAAGAACAACCACAATTTAGGCATGGTATAATCCTCATGCCATTCCAGTCGTCTTGCGCGATGCAGATCACGACTGGCTTCATAAATATTGAAGGTAGGATCAATGGTAAAGTCAAGCGACAATAATTCATCCATCACCTTGTTCCAATGCGGAGAGTAGGGTGGTGCGGCCTGTTTCCATAACCGTCCTGCTTCAGCAAACCGATTTTGCTCATTGTTGTAATTGTAATCTGCGGGGTAATTCTGTATGGTTTGTTGTTCAAACAACGCCTCAGGAAGGCCATACCAATGTTCCATACTGGTCAAACCCGCTTTTGCACTGTTGATTACATTCCATCGTGCAACATTGAGTTGGGCATGGTGGCATGCGGAGCGTAACCCCAGTTTTTTATTTTCTTCCAATGCGGCCTGCATCACTTCAGGTGGGGCTCCAAAAAATTTGATGCCATCGGCACCATTCTTTGCATTTTGCTGCACCCAGGATCTCGCGCCGGCGGCATCTTTGATAGGGTCCTCCATCCCTGCACCGAAAACCGTGTAGGCCATGATGCGAGGAGCCGTAATTTTATTTTCCGCGCTTCTTTTTTTCTCATTCAACACCCATGTCAGTCCGTTTCCTGCCGCTGGGTCTCTTACAGTGGTAATGCCATGAGCCATCCAAAGTTTATAAACATACTCAGCGTCGGCACCTTGCGCCGTTCCACCGATATGTCCATGCATGTCAATAAATCCAGGCAATACATACATACCGGATGCATCCAGTTCATGTCCTCCCGGTTTGAGTTGAGGACGATCAGCAGGGTCTGGCGTTACTCCCGGAAAGCCTACCTGTGCTATATCTACAATTCGGTTCTGCTCAATGACAATATCTACAGGTCCAAAAGCAGGAGACCCTGTACCATTGATTAAAGTGGCTCCGCGGATAATAAATTGGGTCCATGGCCCCTGACCTTCAGTCCGATCCGGCGCAGGTTTTACCTGGCTATAAGCAAACGAGCAGTTGAAAGCAATAAAAATACCGAGCAGGCAAGTCCTCAAAGACATAAACGGATGATTCAATCGGTGTAAGGTAGCAAAAAAAGAGCCCGGAATAATCCGGGCTCCTATGTAATCAATTGATTTGGGAAATCCGTTTTAATTGCCTGAAAGCTCGGAAACGAGGCGATCGGCTTTGTAAATATAGCGAAGTGCGGCGACAATTCCACCTGCATGTACAGCTACGGTCCTGTTATTCTTCTCATCAAAGATAAACTTTCCGGGCAGTGACTCAATGTTGCCATCAAAAACCAGACCCACACACTCTCTCTTGACATTGATGATTGGACTTCCGGAGTTACCGCCAATGATGTCTGCGGTGCACACAAAGTTTATAGGTGATTTCAGCAGGTCCATAGATGGGTTCATCCATTTTTCAGGGAGTGACCAGGGGAATTTACCATCATTGGATTGATAACGTTCGTACAAGCCATAATAGGTGGTTTTGACAGGCGCAACGGTGCCATTGTACTCATAGCCTTTCACTACACCATCTGAAATACGAAGGGTGAAGGTCGCATCTGGAGGCAGTGCATTGCCATAGACCTTGAATACTTCACCAGCTACATTTTGCTCGATTTGTTTGCGCACCACACCTGTTGATTGGAATGCTTTCACGGCCATATTGTATTGAGCCACCATCAGGTTTGATGCTTCGATCAGGTCATCTTTCTTCTTGGTAAATTTCTTGGCATCTTTCTCGAAGAGTTTGCCAAGTTCTTTTTCATCTGCAAATACTGTAGATGCACATATTTCTTTTGCAGCAACATCTGGTGTGCGTCCATCCAGAATGGTCCGGATATACTCATCATCCGCCTGTGCAAATTTATTGACTTCACCCAGCACCATGCCGAATGTCTTTACTTCCTTTGGATCCTTTACACTTGGAGCCAATTCGAGCATTTTTTTCTCGAGTCCTTCCAGTTCTGCACTTTCAGGATTTGTTTCTGCCAATGTGTTGTATTGCGCGATGGTGTGCATCAGGGTCAACACACTGCCGGACATAGGCGATGGAGCGATAAAGCGCAATTCTGAGCTATACTTTGAAAGTGTCTCATAATGTTTGGCCATATCATCCCAATACGTTTTTCCTTTCGCATTTGCACGGATCTTCTCTTCCATCTTCACTTTGCGATTAAAAAGTTCAGGATCATTCAAGCCGTCTTCAGCGCCTTTGATGGCTTTCAATGAATTGGATAAACTGAAGATGGTGTTCTTGGTATCATCATTGGGATTGAGTGCATATTCCTCTTCCAGCATTTTCATGCGGTTGCTAAGGAATTCGATATCACCCGGATATCTGTAGTCTCTGTCAAATTCAAGTTGGGTAACGGTGCGGTAACGCTCTGTGGAACCAGGATTCCCAATTACGAACACAGGGTTGCCTTCCTGGATGCCATCCATGTTGAATTTGAAGTAGTTGCCTGAGGTATTCAATGGTTGACCATTTTCATCATATACCCTCCAGAAGGTGCAGTCCAGATTGTAGCGTGGATAAGTAAAGTTGTCAGGATCACCACCAAAGAAACCTAATTGTAATTCAGGCAGGAAGACAAGGCGTACATCATCGTAACGTTTGTAGCCATAGATAGAGAACTTAGCACCGGAGTAAAAAGGCACAGCCTGGAGGCGGAGATTTTCCCAACCTGGTTTTCCGGTATATTCTTTCACGACTGTATTTACAGCCTCCTGAGTTTTGACTTGCTTTTCATCATCATTTGCCGGGGTACCGATGAGGCTCTTAACCTTTTCGGTGATATCATCCACCTTGATCAGTTGCTCAACAAATACCTCAGGGTTGCGACGCTCGTCGCCCAGGGTAGGGGCATAGAAACCGTTTTTGTCAAAGTTTTCACCTTCCTTCTGGAGATCAGAAACCACAGGCTGTGAGCAATGGTGATTGGTCATCACAAGGCCATTTGGAGAAACAAAGGAGGCAGAGCACCAGGAAGCAAAACGGAGGGCGGAAACCCTGGCTTCGTCAAACCATTCCTGGTCCAGATCATAATTGTAGGCTTTCATAAACCAATCCTTCGGCGGGTTCTCAAACGTCCACATTTTACCGAAATCGAATGGTCCAGGTTCCTGTTGGCCAAAAGCGAAGGTCACGGTAAACGCGGCCAGGAGGCTGAGGAACCACTGTTTTTTATTGCTATTCATCATGTTATAGAAAAATTGATTAGAAAATTCAGACCCGGTTTTCTGCGAAACCGGCTAAAAAGCGGTGCAAAATTAGGAATATTTGTCAAGATCAGGGGCTGACCGGTCAATGTGACTTTTTATTAGACGCAATCCCTTAACTTTTCGTCCGTTAGAATGTTTTAAAGCCCTATGCGAGTCACAAAACATGTTTTTTTTCTGGTGATGATGCTTACTGCAGGTTCTGCCTGCGTTTCGCAACAATCAGAGCCCAATAAGCAAACCAAAGCCCCGGCCATGGATCAACCATTAACCACAGACATGAATACAGAAATTGCCACGTTCGGTGCCGGATGCTTCTGGTGCGTCGAAGCGGTTTTCCAGGAATTAAAAGGAGTGATAAAGGTCGAATCAGGCTATATGGGCGGCCACACACCCGATCCCACTTATCGGGAGGTTTGCACAGGCGAGACCGGCCACGCGGAAGTTACCAGGATAACATTTGATCCAACGGTCATCTCGTATGAAGAGTTGCTTGAAGTATTGTGGACGTCACATGATCCCACCACGCTCAACAGGCAAGGGGCCGATGCAGGTACACAATATCGCTCAGCTATTTTTTATGAGAATGAGGATCAGAAAGCTAAAGCCGAGAAATCGAAAAAAGAGGTGGCCACTACGATTTGGGACAAACCTATCGTGACTGAAATCGTTCCTGCTTCAACATTTTATCCCGCGGAGGAATACCATCAGGATTATTTTGCCAACAATCCTAATGCAGGGTATTGTCGTATCGTGATCGCGCCTAAAGTGGAAAAGGTTCGGCAAATGTATACGGACAAACTCAAGCAATAAGTACTGTCTCCTAGAATTTCATCCCAACGGTGCTGATGACAGTATGCCTTGTCTCATCAATCTGCACCAGGGGTTGTTCCGCATTTTGTGTTTCATACGGTTGGAATCCATCTAGCCGGGAGGACCATCGATAGGCAAAGTCGATGTAAAATGCATTGCCTCTGAATCCGATTCCTCCGTGATAGGATGGATCAAAATTTTGGTCCCTCAGATATTGTGATTGGTTCAGGGTGACCCCACCTCTCATGCGCATGGCCCCCAGGACAATTTCTCCACCGATATTGATATCAAACACGGCCCCATACGTTTCGCGAATATTTTGATTGACCTCAAATTCTTCTTGCTCATAATAGTACCCGTTCTGATAGATGCTGTAATCATAATGCATCGCCCCGTAATCTGTCCATTTCACACTGGCACCGATGAATCCCTGGTCGCCTGCTATGACGCCTATTCCTCCCATCAATGACCAGGGGGTCACCATAGCGTATTGAAAGGTGCCATAAGGAGAGTCATCATAGAGTGGCCCATTATTGTTTTGATCGGTATAGTCATACGTCACGGCTGTGTTGTAATTGTCGGTCATAAAGAACCGGCTTGGCGTATGCGCGGCAAAGGTGAAGTTCACATTTTTGGATGGCTTCAGGGTCAATCCAAATTTTCCATTTATACCGAAGCCTGAAGAATTGACAAAACTATTATAGTTGAGATCATTAAAAAATGGCACTCCGTTTTGAGGACCATCCACTTCATAATAATCGCGGTATTCAGTGTAGTTGACAAAGGGCATATTGAAGGTCACACCGAACAGCACTTTGTTGTTAATATTCGCACCATAACCGATGTAAACTTCTGACTTTCCTCCTTCCAGGTAGCTGTCTTCCGATTTGTACAGATCATATTCAGGGCTGAGTTGATAGTCGGATTCATACGTGCGATCTTCTTCGAAATCATAGATGGCACCTGTATTATACGCCAATCCTTCCTCAAACGCATTGAGTTCGTCAGAGGACTTGCCAAATGCGTATTCACGCCAGGCGTCAGTGATACTCCCTAATGTCGCACCACGATAATTGAGCTCTCGTCTGTATTCAGCCATTCGGTTATAACCAACGGCAAAATTGGACGTTACCATAGAGCCATTTGGCTGGTTGGTGATCACGAATCCGACATTCGGCAACGTAAAGATGCCATAGTTGCCAAAAGTTGAACTTGTTCTGTCCTCCGTAAATGCCGCATTGTAATCATAAAACTGGCCGCCCATCGTAATGGTGAATTCACTTTTCCAAAATGCACCAATGCCGGAAGGATTGGATCCGATGGCGGAGAGATCAGGACCGATCGCGAACATGCTATTGCCTGCACCCAGATTCCGGGCTGTACCGATAGGGTCTGAAATGGAAAGCCTGTAAGCTTCTGTAGCGGTTTGTGCGGATAAAAATCCGGCAGAGAATATAAGACTGAGGGTGATATATATATTTTTCATTGGAGTGGTTTTGATGTACACACTCACCGCATCCATGTCAGATACATGGATGCAGGAATGTGAAATGTTTTGCTTCAATCGGTTTGATTAACCTCTTCCTCTTGGAGAGGAGGATGAACTGGAGGACGAACCACCGCCGCCAGATGATCTGCTTGATCCTGAAGAGGAAGAATTGTTCCCTCCGGATGAAGGTGAATGGCTTGGCCGGTCATAACTCCGCTGACTCTCCTGGCGAGGAGGTGAATAATCTGGTCTGTCTCCACCAGAAGGCCTGTCATTACTTCTTGGCGGAGGAGTGTATGAGGGACGATCTTGCCTGCTTTCCTCATGACTTCTGGAGGATGGAGCATAACCTGGTCGATCATCGCTTTTTGGTGTTGACCGGGGAGGCGGTGTATAATGCGGCCGGTCATCCTGTTTCGTTGTGGGCACTGGTGAGGTCGGGCGGCTGGCATCCGAACGCACACCATCATTTTGTTTTTCAGGTTGCGGATAAGGCCTGTAATTACCTTCCGGTCTTACGCCAGTCGGTCTGCTGGCATCTGGTCCGGTTTGACCGCTTGCAGGATTAGGCCTGGTAGGCGATGGGTAGGGCTGAAACCTCTCAGGATCTGGTCTGAATACAGGACGCTTGGAGCCTGTTACCGTCTTGTCTGGCGTTAAATCCTTGTCCACCGGGATTTGCCTGATTCCACCCGATGTGGTATTGGTTTTGGGAACGGATGGCGTTCCTGTTGAGCCATCAGGGTTTTCAATCGGACCATTACCTGGATTATTGACACGGCCGGGAATTCCTGGTTCCGGCAGGCCATGAGGTTTATCATTTGAATCTGCGACCCCCTGATCAGTTTCCTTCACAGTCGGAGCTACCCGCCCGGGCAGGCTCCAGTTTGTTCTGGGTGAAGATCCGGTATTGCCGGCAGAGCGGGGGCCATAGTAGATGTCATTGCCGCCGTGATGATTGCCATTATTTCCCCATCCAGATCCGCACCCCCCATAATACCCCGGAGGAGCGCAGTAGGGATTATTGTAATAAGGATTTCCATAATAACCGCAACCATTCCAATAGGTATAGCTCGGATAGTACCAGTTATTGTACCCGGCATAACAACCACCGGGAGCATAATACCAGTTGTTCCAGAAGAAATTGAAGCCAAAGCCAAAACTCAGGTAAATGCTGGCTCCAGGATAGGCATAGTAATCATAGGCCCATGGATCGTAATAGTTGAAACCTACATAAATGGGGTCATAAAAACCAAACCCTATATAAGGGTTGTAAAAGCGACGGATGCGGGAAGTGTAATAATAATCGTAGTCGTCAATGTACTCGTACGAATCATCATCATAGTAAATGATCTCCTCGCCGGATGCCGGAGGCGTGTTGTCATCATATCCGTAGGACTTGCCCGAATAGAATGCATCCGGGTCATAATAGACGTCATCAAACTGGGCACGTAACCCGGTGGTGATCATCAGCGTCATGGCTGCAAAGAGCCCGCTTTTCAATAATTTACTTTTCATTGCCACATTCGTTTTAAAGCCTGGTGGCAGAAATGCTCAACATCCAGAGGTAAAAATATTACTTTTACCGCTCATTTGTAGTTAACGCGAGCTTAAATAACTGTCACCACGTTGTTAAAATCAATTGAATTTTCTTCTCCAACCTATTGTTGGATTTCAATACAGATGACGCAAGGTGAACTGGATAAGTTTCGCCGATCAGGCTACTTAAGGATAGTTTAACATCGCCTTGCAAGATTCAGGCTAAAGAAAGGTTATGGCAAAAGAGATAACACCCAGGTCACAGGATTATTCGCAATGGTACCTGGACATCGTAAAGAAGGCCCAGTTGGCTGACAACAGCGCCGTCAGAGGATGCATGGTGATTCGTCCGTATGGGTTTGCGATTTGGGAAAAAATTCGGGATGTACTGGATAGCGAGTTTAAGCGCACCGGTCATGTCAATGCCTATTTCCCATTATTCATTCCCAAGAGCTTTTTAAGTCGCGAAGCACAGCATGTGGAAGGTTTTGCCAAAGAATGTGCTGTGGTGACGCACCATCGATTAAAAGCTGATCCAAATGGAAATGGTTTGATCGTGGATCCTGAGGCAAAGCTGGAAGAGGAACTCATCGTCAGACCTACTTCGGAAACCATTATCTGGAATACCTACAAAGATTGGATTCAATCCTATCGTGACTTGCCTATCCTGATCAATCAATGGGCCAATGTAGTGCGTTGGGAAATGCGGACTCGTCCCTTTCTCCGGACTACAGAATTCCTCTGGCAGGAAGGCCATACGGCACACAGCACAAGGGAAGAAGCGGTAAGAGAAGCCGAGATGATACACAGCCTGTATGCTGACTTCACTGAAAACTGGATGGCCATGCCGGTGATTAAAGGAGTGAAGACTGCCAATGAACGATTTGCCGGAGCAGAAGACACCTATACCATCGAAGCCCTTATGCAGGATGGAAAAAGCCTGCAGGCAGGTACGTCCCATTTTCTTGGACAGAACTTTGCCCGCGCATTTGATGTATCCTTTCTGAATGAAAGCAATCAACAGGAACTCGTGTGGGCCACTTCATGGGGCGTATCCACCCGACTCATGGGAGGCCTCGTCATGACCCATAGTGATGATGAAGGATTGGTGCTCCCACCTAAACTTGCTCCACTGCAAGTGGTCATCATCCCCGTACCAAAACCAGATGCCGCAATCAATGATGTGGCGGAAAAGTTAATGGCTGAACTGAAAGCACATGGCATTTCAGTTTCTTATGATACGGACGAAAAATCCAGACCCGGTTTTAAATATGCGGAGTATGAAATGAAGGGTGTACCGGTACGTGTCGCCATTGGTGCACGTGACTTAGAGAAAGGACAAGCTGAAGTGGCCAGACGAGACACCCGTGAAAAGGAATTTATGCCATTGGAAGGGTTAGGCAAAGCAGTCATCAGATTGCTGGATGATATTCAGCAAAACCTGTTGCTGCGTTCACTTCGTTTCCGCCAGGAAAATACTCGTGAAGCCAATGATTTCGATACCTTTAATTCGATCCTTGAAGAAAAAGGAGGTTTCGTCTCCGCACACTGGGATGGTACTACAGAAACCGAACTGAAGATCAAAGAGATGACCAAGGCAACGATTCGTTGTGTTCCCCTCGACCAGCAAAAGGAAGATGGGAAGTGCATATTGACCGGCAAACCTTCAACTGGAAGAGTATTATTTGCAAGAGCTTATTAATTCATTAAAAATATTTCACCATGTCATTTGAAGTAACAGGAAAACTACACAAGAAATACGATAAGGAACAGAAGTCAGGCACGTTCCAGACCCGTGAATTTGTCCTCCTGGATGAATCCACACAGTATCCTCAATACGTAAAATTCCAACTCGTCCAGGACCGTTGCGACATCATCGATAATATAGATGAAGGCACTAACGTCAAGGTGTATTTTGACTTACGCGGCAGGGAATGGCAGGGTAAATATTTTACCAATCTCCAGGCCTGGCGTGTAGAAGCCGCCGGACAGGAAGCAAGGCCTAAAACTGCCGCGGGAGATTTTCCATCCGCTCCACCGGCAGACGATGGAACTTCTTACGACGATCTTCCATTTTAATAGCCATGAAACGAATCACAACACTTTTCACCTGCGCCCGCCCGTGGGCAGTCTATGTATTGTTCAGCGCTATACTCTTCGGTGGTTGCAAGGACAGCGCTACCAGTAGTGCGGAAATAAAGAAAGATCAGGATCAGGCACTAAAGGAGTTGGATCAATCTTTTGAAAAGCTTAAAACGGATCACGCGGAAGTAGTGGATTTCAGGGTATTGAAGGAGGCGATGCCGGAAAAGTTACTGGGAATGCCAAGAGTGACCCATGACGGACAAAAGTCAGGCATCGCCGGACTTAATATTTCTTCTGCTTCCGCCGAGTACCAGGAAGACAGCCGTAAAATTTCGATCAGCATCACGGATACAGGGGGTTTTGGATCTGCTATCTCCGGGTTAGCCACATGGTCACAGCTCGAAGTCGACAAGGAAACCCAGGATGGGTATGAGCGCACCACGACCATCGGAGGTAAGAAAGCCATTGAGAAATTCAATCGGACTTCCGGAGAAGGAGAGATCGCCATGATCGCCGCCGATCGTTTTATTGTGACCGTCAATGGATCAGGGATCAGTGAAGGGGATCTTCGTACCGCCATCGAAAAGATTTCCATTAAAAACTAATGGCCTCTCTTGGCGTTTTATTTATCAATGGCTAGACTTTTTCTACTCTGTGTGTTCAGCCTCATGGCTCACGTTGGATTTGCTCAGCAAATCACAGGAGTAGAAACGTATTACACCAATTCCTTTAGAGAATGGAATATCCTGACATCCGATGAGGAGCTCCGCGGATCCCTCCGTATGCGATGGATTCATCAGAATGACTGGACTGCATGGGATGTTACGCTGGGTGATACTTTTGCCACCATCGAACAAAAGTGGGCTGACCAACCGGATATGTGGATTATTCGGTGCAATGGTGTTTCGGTGACAGCCAGGACCGCATGGTCAGGTGATTTTACCCGATGGAAGCTCAATGACGGAAAATCCCAACTTAATTATGAAACGGTATATGACAATCAGAGAGATGAATGGACCACTGAATCCGGAAGAAAGTCAGCTTACTTTATAATGCATACGTATTGGGAGGGAGATCCCCGTCAATGGGTCATTGATGATCAATTGCCTGACGAGATGAGTATGGCCATGCGTTTAGCATTAATTTTTCTGACGCTGCATTTCAGCGCGCCTCATATCTGATGAGCCATATCCACGCTTTGATATTCACATTTAATTAAGCGGTGGAATATCGCACTGGCATACGAAACCACTTTTCACCCTCGTTTTACGAAGAAAAACCTATGATCTGAACTCAACACTATTTATTCACCAACAAATTTTTTGACCATGAGAATCCAACTGCTTCTGATTACACTGCTTTCTGCGTTTAGCCTTCGGGCCCAGTATGCGGAGTTGCCACGTCTGAGCCCGAAAGCATCTGTTTCCTATACCATAGGCCTGACAGAGGTCACTGTTGACTATAGTGCCCCCGCTGTGAAGAACCGGGTGATTTGGGGAGATGTGGTACCCTATGATTCCATCTGGAGAGGAGGCGCCAATGAAGCAACAACCGTTGAGTTTAGTACCGATGTCAACCTGGAAGGACAAACCGTCCGGGCAGGTAAGTACGCCCTGTTTTTTATCCCGGGTGAATCAGAATGGACCGTCATACTCAATAAAAAAACAGACCAATGGGGTGCGTCTGCCTATGACGACAATGAAGACGAAGTGCGCTTTACAGTGGAGCCCAAAATGAACGAGGGTATGCAGGAACGATTGTCCTATACGATCCATGATATGAAAATGGATATGGGCTATATCAAATTGTCCTGGGAAAAGTTGCGCTTGTATCTCCGCTTTAAAGTGGATGTGATGGAACAAGCCATGGCGAATATCATTGCCGCATTAGGCAAGACGCCGGCTGAAAAGAAATGGGTCATTTATGCCCAGGGTGCGCAGTTTCTTGTGGATGCAGATGGCAATATGGACCAGGCATTAGAGTGGGCCAAACTCAGCACTGAACAATTTAATTCCAGTTGGAACTGGTACGTCAGGGCAAAGGTAGAAGCAAAGAAAGGCGATATGGCTGCAGCAGTGGCCAGCGGCACAAAAGCAGCAGAGGTAGGACTAGCAGCGGAAAATGATAATTTCTACAAGGACAATAAAGAGGAGATCAACACTTCGATTCAGGAGTGGGCATCAAAGATGAATTAAAAAAAGTGGCACCGGTCGGTGCCACTTTTTTTATGGGTTTGCGCTGCCGTTGACATCGCCTTTTTTAATCGCGATGAATGCAGGCTGTCTTGTTCCATTGAGAATATCCTGCAAGGGAATGGTATAACTAAGGATGACAGGAGGATGTTGGGTCGGGGCACCAAAATCAGTATCCGCCGGTAAAGTGACCCAGGATTGCTGATCGTTGAAGTGACTGCTTTGACCAAGAAGTAATTTTAATAAGGATACGATATCAAGCGATGAGATCGTGCCGGAACGATTAGCATCTGCAGCGATTTTTTCAAGCGGCCCTTCAAAAGGGTCAAGGAAAAGTAAATGCTTTTGAATCCTGACCAGGTCAATGGCTGAAACACCGTTAGTTGGTGGACCTTCCTTGACTACCTTTAATTGCCAATCCGGTTGTACTTCACTAAGCAAGATGTTCAGGGTGAAATTCCCCTGAGTATCTGTGGTATCCTGGTAATGAATTATACCCTGTTGATCCACCACTTGCGCATAGGCATGCTGCACCCCCGTATTTCCGGACAGAAAATGGACACCCCCGGAGACAACCACAGGGTTTTCGCCCTGGTTCGGTTTGACTGCACCTGTCGCAAGTAGCGCGGCATCAAGGGCATCTATAGTGGCCTGATTGGTCGGACCATCCACATCATATTGCACGGTGCCATCCGGTGCAATGACCACAAAGGTAGGAGTGCCTGACCACGGTCCGAAAGATCCGTTTTTATACGGTTGCACTGCGTCGAGACTCCCACCATCCTTACTGATAGCCGGAAAGGTTTCATTGTATTGTTGGTGATACGCACTCACCAGCGGATTGGTATCACTGTTCTTGTCGGTCATCAGGAAAAACTCCACATCATGATCACCGGCGCCCCACTCCTGGTAAAATGGCTCCATCAATGGAGCTATCGAGTTGCAAGGCGGACATGTCGTGTAGAATACCTCAAGAAGAACGGTTTTCCCCTGGTTGAGATAATCCGCATAAAGATGATGCAACGCTCCATCAAGATCAGTGACCGTAAAATCCGGTGCCAGGGTCAGCGGAGATGGATTTGATGCCCCCGTGGCCGCTATCGCGGCATCAAGCAATGCAATAGTTTCTGTGTGATTAGCTCCCCGAACATCGAAATTGACTGTGCCGTCAGGGGAAATGACACAAAATGTCGGAACATCTACCCAAGGACCAAAGGTTCCGCTTTTATATGGCTGAACGGCAGTAACACTTCCTCCCTGATTGCTGGCGCCAATGAACGTGTGATTGTAATCGAGTTGAAAATTAAAAACATCCTGGTTTGACTCAATCAGTTGATCAGAGAGTTCCATAAAAACAACATCAGCATCACCTCCGCCCCAATCTTCATGAAGCGGCTGAAGCAAAGGAGCGATATCATTGCATGCTCCGCATGAAGTGTTGAAAATACTGAGCACTACGGTTTTCCCTTGATCGAGGTAATCACTGTACAGCGTGTGCGATTGATTATAGATGTCAGTGATGGTAAAATCAGGGGCAACAGGGATTTGACCCGGCTTTAAAGCTCCGGTAGCGGCAATGGCATTATCCACTGCGTCAATGGTGGCCTGATTTCCATTTCCACTCACATCAAATTGTACGGTTCCATCCGGCGCAATCACGATGAATGTGGGTGTGCCAAACCATTGGCCAAACGTGCCGCTTTTATATGGCTGTACAGCGGTCAGGCTTCCACCTTCCATGCTGATTGCCGGAAAGGTTTCATTGTAGTTTTGCGCATAAGCTGCGACCAGGCTGTTGACATCAAATGACTTGTCGGTCATTTCGAAAAACTCGACGTCATAATCACCGGCACCCCATTCCTGGTAAAATGGCTCCATCAGCGGAGCGATTGAATTGCAGGGAGGACATGTGGTAAAGAAAACTTTAATCATGACCGTTTTTCCCTGGTTGAGGTAATCCGCATACAGATGATGCTGTTGGCCATGGATGTCCGTCACCGTAAAATCAGGAGCGAGCTGGGCGCTTATTTTACTTGTACTCCAACTCAACGCCGCAATGCATAGAATGATCGTTCGTATCATAATCAATGATGTTTCAATAATGGCAGAGGCGAGAAACCCTGATGAAATGTCCAGGGGTCAGGTTGGTTCCATAAAATTACGATTTAATTGGATATATAATGCGTATGGCCGGTTTTTGCCCGGGGCAGCGACTTCCGCCCTAAGGTTATCTTTGCAGTATGAAATCCGTCCAGCCAGGAATACTTGATGTCATCGATGCGGGGACCCTGCCTTATAAGGAGGCCTGGGCACTGCAGACATCCCTGCATACCATGCTGGTGGACAACAAACGGGCAGGCTACCCAAACCGGCAGCATCACTACTTCATTCTTTGCGAACATCCACCTGTCTTTACCCTGGGTAAAAGCGGTTCGGAAGAGCATCTCAGACTCAACGAACAGGAAAGGGCCGACAAGCAAATTGAGTATTTCAAGATCAATCGGGGAGGGGATATCACTTATCACGGCCCCGGACAGTTAGTGGGCTATCCAATCCTTGACCTGGATTTGATCTTTACGGATGTGCACCGGTATGTCCGATGCCTCGAGCAAGTGATCATCAATGTATTGCAACATTATAACATCAATGGCTTCAGAAATGACAGACACACAGGCGTTTGGGTGGATGATCCTAAAGTGAAGGGTAAAACCTTAAAAATCTGCGCCATTGGGGTGCATCTGAGCCGTTGGGTCACCATGCATGGATTTGCCTTCAATATCAATACGAACCTCTCGCACTTTGATTATATCGTTCCCTGCGGGATTTCCGACCCGGACAAAAGTGTCTGCTCCCTGAGCAGTCTATTGGGGAAAACCTTAGATTTGCAGGAGGTTAAGCAGCAGGTCAGTCAGGAATTTGGCCTGGTATTTGACCTCCAGACCAGGTCCTCATCCTTTGAAAGCCTTTTACCTTTAACGTTTCAAAATCAATAAGAATGAACACCTTCAAATTCAGTTTCATCTTGTGCGCGGTCCTTTTGACTTCTGCTCTGACCGGTCAGGCCGTGATCAACCCAGGGATTCAGTCCGCGCTGAATGGCTTCATTGAGCAATCAAATAAAAAGGATTGGGATAAAGCATTTGAATATCTCTACCCAAAGCTTTTTAACAAAGTTCCAAAGCACGAACTGGTGGATTTGATGGCAGGCATGGAAGCAGATGGTATGTCACTCAATATGAAAGACGTGCGCATCACCTCCACCTCTGTACCGGTCGAAGAAGGAAATGAAACATTTGTTCGTGTAGAGTATGAGGCCAATATGACAGTAGACATCACCCCCGGCGGTATTTATGATTATCCGAAATCAGCTATGGCCATCGAACAACAATTTCAAGCTACCTACGGTGAAAGGAATGTGAAATACAACGCGGATAACAAGTCATACAGTGTCAATGCACACAAAGCCATGATGGCCATTAAGGGCGCGGATCAAACATGGAAACTGGTTGAAATCAACATGGATCAGCCGGACCTTATGGAATATCTGTTCTCACCTTCCATCATGGATGCCCTGGTGCGTGTGGAGTAATTCCACCATCAATACAATCTGTTTTAAATGAACAAACCTAATCCCCGTCCGGTCAGTTATAGCCGGACGATGATGACCGAATTGGTCATGCCTAATGACACAAACCCGCTTGGTCACCTGATGGGAGGTAACCTGATGCGCTGGATGGACATTGCCGGAGGCATTTGTGCGGCCAGACATTGCGGTGCACATGCGGTTACGGCGTCTGTGGATAATGTTTCTTTTGCCAAGCCCATCCACCTCGGCGATGTGATCACGATCAAAGCCAGCGTGACAAGGGCCTTTACCACGTCCGTAGAGATCTATCTTGAAGTGTTTACCACCTCATCCTTCGGCGCGGATCTTGAAAAATCAAACCATGCCTACATGACCTTTGTGGCGTTGGATTCCCGCACCTCGAGACCCAAAGAAGTACCCCAGGTCGTTCCTGAAACCGATGAAGAGAAGAAACTCTTCGAAGGGGCGGCAAGACGTCGTGAAGTACGTCTGGTCCTGGCAGGACGAATTAAACCGGAAGAAGCGCATGGCCTTAAGGCATTGTTTGCGGAACTTGAATCGGCTGAAAAATAGAGCATGGCGCTTTCCGGGTTAAAATCCTTTTTCAAAACTTGGTCTGACAAGTACCAAACATTGCACCTGGAATACCCGGTGCGTATGAAACCCCGGCATGGCCATGGTCTTCCCCCGCATGGGCTATTGTTTACATTGATCGATCAGCATCGCGAGGTGTATTTCGATTACCTGCAAAAAGCACTTGGGTACAAAGAGCACCTGGTTGAAATAAAAGACAGTAAAAGTCAATCAAACCAGATACTTCCTTCATGGAATAATGGATTCTTGCCCGGATTGGACATGGTGATGCTATACACTTTCCTGGCGTCAGGCCATCCATCCACGTATATCGAAATCGGATCGGGCAACTCCACGAAGGTAGCTGCAAAAGCAAAGGCAGATCATCAACTGAAAACAAGATTTATTTCTATTGATCCCGCACCACGTGCTGAAATCGATCAGCTGGTAGACAAGGTGGTGCGAACGCCTTTTGAAGAAGCTGATCTTTCTATCTTTAAAACACTTCAGGCCGGAGACATTGTTTTCGTGGATAATTCGCATCGCATATTCCCCAACTCGGACGCGACAGTGTTTTTCATGGAAGTATTACCCTTTTTACCGAAAGGTGTGATTGTTCACATCCATGATATTTATTTGCCGGAAGATTATCCTTTGGAAGTTTGCCAAAGGTTTTATTCGGAACAATATGCGCTTGCACCGTTTATCATGACCGATCCCGCAAGGTATTTTACGTTGATGCCCTGTTGGTTTGTCTCCAGGGATCCTGTATTGAGCAAGGTCCTTGATCCATTATGGCAAGCCCCTTCAATGCCCGCCGTCGAAAGGCATGGAGCTTCCTATTGGCTTGAGATCCGTTGAGACATCCGCTCAACCCCAATCCATTACCGAAATTTTGATTAACACGAATCAGGAATTCTCCTTATCGGAGCAACATGACATCTCCTTTTGCCAACTGCCTGCGACCATCAGGGAACAGTAAGGTGGCGGTGTAAACGTAGGTATCGGAGGCAGCAGGTTCATCCTTAAAACGGCCATCCCAACCTGAGCTATTTCCATCCGTTACGTCAAACACCTTTTGTCCCCAACGATTATAAATGGAAAACTCTTCCACGACAATATTTCCGATGATAATGATTTCAAATTCATCATTGATCATGTCGGAATTTGGAGTAAAGGCATTTGGAATCTGAAAGCTTGGTGGAACCGTAGCAATGGATAGAGTATCCACTTCAACGCAACCATTGCTATTGATGAAAGTGACTTCTACAAAGTTGACCTCATCTTCGGCATTAAACATGATAATGTTTGTACTGCCCGAAATCTGGACGCCATTGACAACCCAGGTTATACTGGTGGGAATCGGATTAACCCCGAGTACAACAGTGACTTCCTCGCCCTGACCGATTGGTGTTGGAGGTGCCGGTTCGGTAACGCTCAGACTAGCTCCATCTCCGGGGAAAACTATTACGGCAACCGTTCCGGAAACTCTGCAAGTATCAGGTCCACTGACTTCAGCAAAGAAGCGTAGGGTGCCCGTTGAATTAACGGTAACAGTAGGATTGTCACATGATGTACAGCTTAAGGAGAGATCTCCGCCTATCACTGTCCATTCCACATCGGTATAGTTGATATTGCCGGTGGAGACAACCACTGTACCACCAAGACAAGCGATAAATTCAGGGCCCTGAACTTGCGGTTGTTCGCCCGGAAGAATATTGAAGAACCCTTCAGCGCCGCAGAAATTAGGATTGTCAGTATCGGCAATCACAATGAGTTTGACGGTTTCCATGCCGGAAATGGTGACCACAGGATTAGTACAATTGGTGCAACTCAAAGAAGCGTCTCCCTCATCTATGGTCCAATGAAGATTGGATAAGCCTTCCGGATTTGTAATGGTCAGCGGTATCATATCTCCTTCACAGGCGATGTTATCACCCGCAATTCCAATTTGCTGAAGTCCGGGAATAGTGATTGGCAGTAATGCGCCTACAGGGCAATCATTGATATTGCCGGAGAACTGATAGCTAACAGTTGTCCCCGGTGCACCAGTCACGGTGACCGTAGGATCAAGGCATTGAGTACAACTTAAACCTGTTTCCGGTGTCCACTCAGGCTCGTTCACCTGGTCTGAAAGAACTACAACAGTAAACATCTCTCCGGGACATAACGTCGTGTCAGTCACTGAAAGAGGAACTGAAGGAGGAATGACATTGATCAGAATGGAATCCTTCGACAGGCAGGCATTATTGTAATTATTCCTGATGTACAGCGTTGTATCCTGCAATTGAAGGGCGGCATTCAGAATGGTGGTATCCGAAAGGAATGTGGTGTTGTTTCTCGGCCCCCAGCCAAAAGTGATATCGGGAAAATCAAGCGAGTCATACGCAGGTGAGAAAAGGGCAACAATCTCTCCGGCACAATAATATGGCTTCATCGGAGCGATATCAATGTGCATATCCTGAGGAAGTGAATCTACGCGAACTGTAACTGTATCCGCGGCGATGCAAACACCGAAATCCGATTGGAGTATATAAGTAGCGGTAATGGTTGGATTAGCTACAGGAGTAAGAATGTTTGGATTGCTGAGCGTGGAATCTGCCGGAATCCATTCAAAATTTGTGGCCAACCCATCGATGCTTCCGGGTAAAACGGCACCTTGTTCATCCAGACAGATAAAAATCGTGTCAGGACTGTCGATTTCAGCAATGGCCAGATCGAGGTAAATACTGTCCTTGGCCCCGCAGGTATCCGATCCCACAGTGGCAAAATACCATCCGGATAAAAAGGGTCTTACAGTCACTTCAGCTCCAGTGGAGGGATCAAATGAGAAGGAAGGGGACCATTGAATGGTCGCTGTAGAGGATGCAGTCAATTGAAGCGGAGCATAACGGCACCACTGGATTGTATCTCCGGAAGTAAGAATTTCTACATCATATTGGTCCGTTATGCCGGATTCCAGGGTGATAAAACCGGATTCTTCTCCAGCCAGATAGGCAATTTCCCATCCCAGGGTTTCAAACCCTTCAGGAAGCGCATCTGTAATCACATCTATTGGAATGATCGCCACCGTATCCTCCGGAAGCATAGTGATCGGAAACGAACCGGGAGGAAAGTTGTAATCTGTATTGCTTAAGGCTTCACCGATATCACTGATAAAGATCAGGATCGTATCCGTGGTAGCTCCGCGTTCGATGACCAGCGCATAAGGTCCGGAGCAACTTTCCGAGAGAATTCCCGCATTGGCAGGTGTATTAAGGGAAGCGGTAATAATATCCTGGGCCCGCAAGCTGGTAAAAACCATTGAAAGCACTAAAAGCCCTATACTGTAAAACGTACGTTTTGCCATTGTATCCACTATGTGATAAAACCAAATCTAAGAGAGGTAAAAATAATCTTTTTTAACAAGGTCGGCAGTCCGTTCAGTCGCTTTGACAGCCAGACAACATGTTTTTTACATCCTCTACCATGACCGTCTGAGGGGAATCACCATACTTATAGCCCAGAAAATTGATCAGATTAGCCAATTCTACCTCATTTAAGTCCTTGTTTGCCGGCATTTCCTGCCCGGTTTGAGGATTCCTGGGTAGTCCTTTACGGATGAGGCATACCAGTTTGGCCGGATCAGAAAGGGTCAATCGGCTCGAATCCAGATGAGGGATCAATTTAACCAAACCACTGCCATCGGCCATATGGCAGTTTTCACAATGGTAGGTATACAGCACCTGGCCCTGGGTATAAGGATTCTTCTGGCAACCCATACATTGGATAACCAGAAAATAAGTGGCCACGATTATGGATGGAAAGAGAAACTTCACATGCGAAGGTTTTGAAGGCAGACTGGACCTGTCCTTGTACCATTTACCCGGAGGAGTTTTGGCCGGCATACTCACTTATACTCGTCAGCCAATAGTTGATCGACGATATCAAAAAAGGCCGTCACAGATTCCGGATCAGTTCCCTCACAGAAGCCTCTGACCCTGCGCTGCTGATCCAACAGAATGATCCGTCCACTGTGGTCAAATCCCTTTGGTGCCAAAGGGTCCTCTACCACGCTGACAAAATACTGGTCGGCGAGATGGTAAATCGAGTCTTTTACCCCGGTGACAAATTTCCATTTATCCGTATTGACTTCAAGATTCTTAGCGTACCGATGAAGGACAGACACCGAATCATTCCGCTGATCAATGGTATGGGAGATCATGATGATCCGGTCATCATCTTTGTAACGGTCATAAATGCGCAACATCTGTTTTGTGACCTTAGGACAAATACTCGGGCAGGAGGTAAAAAAGAAATCCGCAATGATGGCTTTGTCACTATATTTTGAAATGTGAAGCACCTGGCTGTCCTGATCCGTCAGACTGATGTCCGGAACCGTATGATAAATGGAATCGCCATTTACTACTTCAACATTTCCCAGGTAGGGCAGCCTTGAAGGCTCAGACGTGCATTGCCATAAACAGCAAATCACAATAAGGCCGAGCACTAACGTTTTGCTTTTCATATTGAAAAGGATCATCATTTAGCTTGTTCGTAGTTATTGAGCCAGGTCTGACCTTTTTCTATGGCCGACAGCATATCTGATTTCACTTTGGAGACCAGTTCAAGTTGACTTTTATAAAAAGATTCCAGTTGATCTTCCTTTAAAGTGGCCTTTGTGTCACTATAGGCCTTCATCCAGTCCCACATGCCTTGTTCGGCCAGTTTCAGCGCGCTGCTGACCTGATCCAGACCGTCCGGATAAACGATTTTACCATTACTGTCTTCCTGAACATTGGATTTAATCTCCCTCAGTTTGGCGGACAATTCCGTGATATCCTTCATTTTGGGCATGACTTCATCATGGATCGCCATCACCTGTGCCTCAAGGGCTTGTATACCATTGGCGGGGGTAGGGACTTCAGTAGTGGAAGACGAATTATCTTTTTTACATGATGCAAAAAACAAAAGACCGGATAGCAGGAAAAGTAGAACTCTCATGATTTCAAATAGATGTTGAAGCCGCAAAGATAGGGGTAAGAAAAAGAAACTGAGTTATCGGCTTAAACTGGATAGCAAACCATCCTTCATCTCATATACTTCATCGCATAATCCGGCCAAATCGGTATTGTGCGTGACAATCACCAGACTTTTACCCAGATCAGTAGTAATCCGTCTCAAAACCTGGTGGACCTGAATGGAGGTTTCAGTATCCAGATTACCGGTAGGTTCATCCGCAAGAATGATATCCGGTTCGTTCATCAACGCCCGACCAATGGCTACGCGTTGCTGTTCGCCGCCAGACAATTGCCCGGGCTTATGTGAACTACGGTCTGCCATCTGAAGATATTCAAGCAATTCGCCTGCTTTTCGATAGGCTTCCTTTTTCCTCATTCCATGAATTAATGCAGGCATTGCGATGTTTTCCAAGGCGGTAAATTCAGGAAGCAGGTGATGAAACTGAAAGATAAATCCCAGATGTTTATTCCGGAGTTCAGCCAGATCGCGGCTCTTTAAATGATCCACCCGGATACCGCACAGGGAAACGTTTCCCTGGTCCGGACTGTCGAGGGTGCCCAAAATATGCAACAGGGTGCTTTTACCTGAACCGGATTTGCCGATGATCGCCACCATTTTGCCTTTTTCAATATTGATATCCACCCCTTTAAGCACCTCGAGGGTGCCAAAATTTCTGCACAAGCCTTTGGCTTCAATGGCCAGGGTGTAGGGTGACGGAGGATTCATCTGGCCCAAAATTGCGAAATATGTTCCAAATCAAGGGTAAAATGGCGGTCTGACATCCCGGCTACAGATCGAGTCAGGGCAAAATTCCTTATTTTTGCACCCCCTCCTGATTGTGCGTATGAAGGTCCTGTTCCTCTGCAAGAAATTTCCATACCCGCTGAAAGATGGTGAATCAATCGCGGTCAGCAATTTATGCAGGGACCTCAACTCACTGGGCTGCGAACTTTCGCTGCTCAGCATGAATACAAGCAAGCATTACAGCGATTTATCTGCTCTCCCGGCCGCCTACAATTATTTCAAGACCGTCCATACGGTGGATATTGATAACAGCATCAAGCCGTGGAAAGCCATCACCAGCCTGGTGACCGGAGAATCTTACCATGTCAGTCGGTTCAGATCCGGAGCATTCAGGGCTAAGCTCATTGAAGTCCTGACAAAGGAGTCGTTTGATATCATTCAGTTGGAAACATTGTATCTCGCACCATATATCGATACCATCCGGGCATATTCCAATGCCCCGATTGTCATGCGCGCCCACAATGTGGAACATGAAATCTGGGAGCGGATTACAAGCAATACAACCTCGCCGGTCAAGAAATTCTATTTGACCCAACTGACCAGGCAACTAAAAGCATACGAACTCGAACAGTTTCCTGCCTATGATTATCTGGTCACACTGACGGATCGGGATTTACAACATTTCAAATCCAAGGGATATAATAATGGAGCCACTGCGGCTCCGATTGGTTTTGATATCAGCTCCTATCCGGTGACCCGTTCTTTGTTTGGCAAATCGGTTTCGTTGTGTTTCATTGGTTCGCTCGACTGGATGCCTAATCGTGAAGGGTTGGAGTGGTTTTTAAATGAATGTTGGCCAGCTATTCATACACGATGGCCGCAAATAACATTTCACATCGCCGGCCGGAATACTCCGGCAGCCTTTCTGAATCAAAAGTGGCCTGGCGTGACGGTGCATGGTGAAGTGCCGGATGCTACTGCATTTGTGCAGCAACATGGTGTTATGATTGTGCCTCTCTTTTCAGGCAGTGGTATGCGTGTAAAAATTGTCGAAGGTATGCTCATGGGGAAGGTCGTGATCACTACGGCAGTTGGGAAAGAAGGTATAGAAGGGGAGGATGGACATCATTTCCTGGTGGCCGATACAAAAGAACAAATGATCAATGCTGTGCGACTTTGTGTAGAGCAACCTGAAATGGCTAGCCGGATAGGGCAAGAGGCGCTGGCCAATGCGGCACTGCAGTTTGACAGTATTCATGCGGCAAGAAAAATTCTGGGCATATACCATCAACTGCTGGGGTATCATCAGGATGCCACAGATGAGCGCCTGAAATCGATAAGTACTTTCAATCAATAACTGAAGCGTGAGGATTGTCTTTGTTACATCACGTTTTCCTTACCCGGTTGAAAAGGGAGACAAACTCAGAGCTTATCATCAGCTCCGCCTGCTGAGTCAACATCATGAAGTTCACCTCGTGGCACTCACGCATCACCGATTGGAAGAGAAGGATATTGAGGCCATGCGCCCTTTTTGCGCTTCCATCAAAGTATTCCGCATCAGTCTTTGGTTACTACCCATCCATTTGTTGCTGGGTTGGTTGGAAGGTCTCCCGCTCCAGGTCAGTTATTTCTATGATCGTACGATCAAAAGGGACATCCAATACCATATCATTGGCTTGGATCCTGATCATGTCATCTGTCAATTGATTCGGGCCACTCCGCATGTACGTTCCCTGGCCTTCCCCAAGACGCTGGATTACATGGATGTTTTTTCTGTGGGAATGGAACAACTGGCTGAGCGGCTTAAACCTTTTGGATTTCTGATCAGATGGGAGGCCGCCAGACTGGCCAGGTTTGAACGGACCATTTATAAGGACTTTGACAGGCACACCATTATTTCAGACCAGGACAGACAACGATTGAATCTTGCGTCAACTGAACGTGTCGTGGTGGTGCCTAATGGAGTTGATCCGGCTTTTTTCAATTACACAAAGGTCATTGATCCTCGGTTTGATATTGTATTTGTTGGTAATCTGGGTTATGCGCCTAATGTACATGCGGCCAAATTCCTGGTCAAAACATTACACCCCGCACTTAAGGCCAGCAAAATCCCGTGCAAGATTTTGCTTGCCGGCGCAAGGCCTGGTAAATCAGTGCTGAACCTGGAGCAGCCTGATGCGGTTAAGGTAAAGGGTTGGGTCGATGATATACGGGAGGCATACGCGGATGGACATATTTTTGTGGCCCCGATGTTTACCGGACTGGGCCTTCAAAACAAGATACTCGAAGCCATGGCGATGGGGCTTCCTTGTGTGACCACCAGCATGGTCAACAATGCTATCGGAGCAATTCCTGACGAGGAGATTCTCGTGGCGGATACACTCCAGGCATTTGTGAATCATATAGCCAGGCTGACAATGGATCATGATTACCGAAATCAGATCGCTGAAGCAGGAAGATCCTTTGTCGTTAAAAACTATCAATGGGAAGACCAGGTGGCGAAACTTGAAGCCGTGCTGGTCAACAATAAAGTTTATACTTGACGTATGAAAACAGATCTGATCGAAATGGAAATACAACTTGATAGCATCACCGACGCTATTGAGGATATCAGGAAGGGCAGGGTGGTCATTGTCGTAGATGATGAAGACAGGGAGAATGAAGGTGATTTTATCTGCGCCGCGGAGTGTGTCACACCCGAGATCATCAATTTTATGGCTACACATGGCCGAGGATTGATCTGCGCACCGCTCAATGAAAAAAGAGTGGAGGAGTTGAAACTCCAAATGATGGTCAAGGACAATACAGCTTTGCATGAGACTGCATTTACAGTGTCGATAGATTTGATGGGACACGGATGTACTACAGGCATTTCAGCGCATGACAGAGCCACCGGTATACGTGCGTTGACGGATCCGGCAGTGAAGGCTGAAGATTATGCAAGACCAGGTCACATCTTTCCGCTGAAGGCTAAAACAGGCGGGGTGCTTCGCAGAAGCGGTCATACGGAAGCTGCTGTAGATCTCGCGACGATGGCAGGGTTTTATCCGGCGGGTGTTCTGGTGGAAATATTAAACCAGGATGGCACGATGGCCAGGCTTCCGCAACTGGTTGAAATTGCCAAGAAACATGATTTAAAGATTATCACTATCCAGGACCTGATCGCTTTCCGCATGGAGCGTGAACGGATGGTGGAACGACTTCCTGCGTATCGGATTGATTCAAAATTTGGGCCTTGGGAAGTAATTCCGTTTCGTCAACTCAACACGGATGAAATTCATCTGGCGCTCATCAAAGGAAATCCATCCTCCCTTCCTTCATGCCTGGTGCGCGTGCATAGTATGACCAGAACCGGTGATCTGTTGTGTGTCATTTTTGGGGATACGCGAAATGAGGTGGATTCGGCACTGTCGCGGATTGCTGAAGAGGGTCATGGCGTTTTCCTGCTCATGCGCCACAATGAACTTTCAGATAACGTACTGGAGATACTCAAAGCATTTGAACATCATCAGAATCCTTCCGCAGAAACACAACAACGGGATATTGGTGTCGGCGCGCAGATCCTTCGTGATTTAGGTATTACGCGTATGAAACTGATCTCCAATAAAGAAGTTCAGCGCATTGGGTTGATAGGCTTTGGCCTGGAGATCGTTGAAAACGTAAAACTATGATGCCTTAAAATGATGGGCACATCGTGTCTTCATTTTCGTATAAGCCCGTAAAACTGATGGAGAGTTCAAATGCGCCTCTTCCCGGAGCTTGCGCACTGAGGCTCGTGGCGTTAATGTCGTGACTCAGTCCTACCTGGAATCCATTGACTTCATAGGCCGCCATCAGGTAATAGGCTGTTGGTTTAAATCCTGAATCAACGCCCTGGTTCAACCTGATGCCACCCCCTAAATGCAATGCCTGCTCATCATAATCCGTAAGATCAAACCGGACCAGCGCGGTGGCCGCCAACATTTGATGAGGACCTTGTTTTTGGAATAATAACCTTGGCAGAAAGGCCACAAATTCATTGGAGGCCAGTTGGGCAGAAATAAATCCTGTAAACTTCCTGTAGATATTGGATTCAGGGTATTCGATGTCCTGATCAATAGAGTGTCCGTAAAATGAGATGGAACTGCCCGGGATATGATCCACAGAAAATCCTAATGACATGTCAGAATAATCAGATACGGCTGTTCTAAACGCTACACCGAGTCCGAGATCCATAAACGCAAAATTGTTGGAAGGCAATAACTCATTTGTAGACAGGGAATATTCATCCAGGCCGTTAAACTGATCGTTGAAAAAGATCTCCTCGTAATTCAGACTTCGCTGAACAATTCCTAATCCTAATCCGGCAGAGAGGTATTGGCGTTGTGACGGATTGATGGCTTTGTGATAACTCCCGAAGAGGTTTAATGCATTCTGATTGACATTATAAATCGCCGTACGATCCGAGACAATGGAGAAGGCAGCACCGAAGTAATCTGATTTACGTTCCCGGATGATTTTGATATCACCATATACCCCCATGGTAGTAAACTGGCTCTCCAATTGGCTGCGCCATTGATCTCTGTAGCCGAGGGATACCCTGTAGCGACCATCAATGGCACCGGCAAACGCGGGGTTAAGGTCCACCGGATGGGCGAAGGATTGCGTGAATAATTTGTCCTGAGCAAAACCTTCGTTTAATGCGGTCAGTGCGATCAGGCTTATGTATAAATAACGGAGGGTTACCTTCATAGATTAAAGCATTTGCAGGATATCATACTTTGTAAGAATGTGCACATTGCCTGCTGTATCCCTGGCCATTACAGCCGGGATCTTCTTCGTGATAAACTTATTCAATTTGCTGACCGGCAGATCTTCATCTACCATAGGAAACGGTTCATCCATAATTTCGGAGACCGGTTTTTCTGAATGGGTAAGCGGATTTTCGAGGATATAGGTCAATACGGTATTTTCTGAAACTGAACCCACGATATCGTTTTCATTCATAACGGGCATTTGGGAAATATCGTATTCCTTCATCAGTTGTAAAGCACGGCGTACTTTATCTCCGGCGCCTACACTGATCAACTGAGGATTGGGGTTATTACGAAGCAGGTCCCTGACCATGAGTTCTTTGTCAAGGAATCCCCGTTCCCGCATCCAGTCGTCATTGTAGATTTTTCCAACGTAGCGGCTGCCATGGTCGTGGAAGATGATGACCACCACATCCTTGTCCGTGAGTTCATCTTTCATTTGCAACAGGCCGGCCAGCGCGCTACCTGCAGAGTAACCGAGGAGCAGGCCTTCTTCCCTGGCGAGACGGCGCGCGGCAAGTGCCCCATCAGCATCACTTACTTTTTCAAAGTGATCGATCAATGAAAAATCAACATTCGCCGGAAGAATATCCTCACCAATACCCTCTGTGATATACGGATAGATTTCCTTTTCATCGAAAACACCTGTTTCCTTGTATTTCTTAAATACGCTTCCGTACGTATCAATACCCCATACCTTGATGTTAGGGTTCTTTTCCTTGAGATATTTTGCCGTACCTGAGACCGTACCTCCAGTGCCCACACCCACGACCAGATGGGTGATTTTGCCATCTGTTTGGTCCCAGATTTCAGGACCTGTGGTCAGGTAATGTGCTTTACGGTTGCTCAGATTATCATACTGATTGGCCCAATAGGAATTAGGGATTTGTTTGCTGAGTCGCTCTGCCACTGAATAATAGGATCGGGGATCTTTAGGCTCCACATTGGTGGGACATACAATGACTTCAGCCCCCAGCGCCTTGAGCATATCCATTTTTTCCTTGCTCTGTTTGTCACTGGTGGTAAATATGCATTTATAGCCTCTTACCGCGGCGACCAGTGCCAATCCCATCCCCGTATTGCCTGAGGTGCATTCAATAATGGTTCCGCCCGGTTTGAGCAACCCATTGGCCTCGGCATCATCCACCATTTGAACAGCCATCCGGTCTTTAGTGGAGTGACCAGGATTAAAGGTTTCCACCTTGGCCAGTACCAATGCCTTTACACCTTTGACTACTTTATTCAGCCGGATCATCGGAGTATGCCCGATTGTTTCCAGCACGTTATTGCATACGTTCATCTGGCTGCAAAGATGCGAAAAAAGGGGCTACTCGATAAACCGCCACCTGGCGAAGAACTGTTGGTCCAGCACCCCTAAGGCTCTCGCAACAGAAGGAGAAACGACAAGACCCACCTGGGCAGGGTAAAGCCCTTCGGGAATGTTGCCAGCCACCTTGGCGGTGATGGTCTTGTGTAACATTGGGTTGGTAATTTCCATGTAGGAGCCCGGTCGGGCGGTGGCGTGCAACACATAGTATTGGGTCTGTAATTGTCCCGGTTTCCAGAAGGCCAGCCCTTTCTGCTCCCTGATGATCATCCCTTCCTTTTTATAGGATGCGGTATAGTCTGTTGGGATCATTTTCGTACTGTCTTGCAGATCAATATTGTTCGAAACGGGCTGCACCTTTTGCACTGGCGTATACCACCCAAGGTGGAGTACCTGACCAATGGACAGTCCATCTTTTACCCGGGGGTTGAGCGATAGTATATTTTCAGGGGAAGTACCCAGGTATACCTTTGAAATTCTGTACAGCGTTTCCTTGGGTTCAACCCTGTAGAAAACGGGCATGCTGTCCTTTCCATTCAGGGGAGGCTGAAAGGAAATAGCGGCTGGTGCTATGGGGATCTGAATGGGAAATCCTAAAGGGATAGCCTGTGGCTGAAGATCGGGGTTGACCTCCAAAATGGCGGCAACGCTGACCTGGTACCTTGTGGCTAAGGTGTAAAGCGTCATGCCCGGGTTCATCTTTTCAATGATCATCAGGCCATGAGGTTCGATATAGTGTAAAAACTTCTGATCCTCCTCTGCAGCCACCTGGGCGACTAAAGGGGAAAGGAGGCAGGTCGAGTAGGTTGCGATCAACAGGAGGGTGTATCGGATCATATTGAGGTACCTGGATTTGGTCAGGTAAAGGTATTACATATTAAATAAATTTTTAATATTTAAATAAAATTCACAATTTTGCCGCACATCTAGACGAACAAGTATGGGAGCGTATTGTACAATGGCGATTATTCCGGCCAGATATGGATCACAGCGGTTGCCGGGCAAACCCCTGATTATGATCCGGGGCAAGAGCCTGATTCAGCGGGTCTGTGAAAGGGTAGCGCAGGCAAGGGAGATCGATCATTTTTGTGTGGCTACGGATGACATCCTGATATACAATCATGTAAAAAAGTTGGGATACGATGTGGTGATGACCCGTTATGAGCAGCCCTCCGGTACGTTCCGGTGTGCTGAGGTCCTGAGTCATTTTCCGATGGTGACGCATGTAGTCAACGTGCAGGGGGACGAACCTTTGATCGACCCCGTCCTCATAGATCAGATGGCCCGAAATATTATCGAATATTCCGGGTTAAAAATTGCGACGTTGATCAGAAGAATTGAAGATGTTGCTGACCTTTCCAATCCGAATGTGGTAAAAGTAGTGGTCAACCGGGATGGTGATGCCATGTATTTCAGCCGCCAGGCCATTCCTTTCGTTCGGGACATTCCACAGGACCAGTGGCTCGAACAAGGGGCTTACTACAAACATATTGGTATGTACGCTTATACAGCTCAGGCATTACTGGCCATTGAGAAAATGAGCCTGCATCCCTATGAAACGATGGAAAAGCTCGAGCAGCTGACCTGGCTGGCCAATGGCTTATCTATAAAGTGTTATGAAACTCACCTTGAAAGCCATGGCATTGACACGGAAGAGGATCTCCGGACAGTGACGTCAATGATCGCGGAACAGAATGCCTGAAGGAGTTCCGGGAGATATTAAAATCCAAGAAACTTCCCATTAAAGGCAAACGGCAAGAGGTCATTTATATCCCTGATTTCATGCAGCTCGTTTCCGTGGTACGTGCCCAGGAGAATTCTGATGGGTTGAGGCTGATACGATCTGTATTCACTCAGCACCTGGCGACAGGAGCCACATGGGCTGGCCGGACTTGTGACATGTTGACCATCCACCACAATAGCTATGGTATCTATCTGCAATCTTCCCATCGCATGCACCATGGTATACAATGCTACGCGTTCCGCACACTGGCCGATCGGAAAGGCACCGTTTTCCTGATTGGAACCGGAAACAATGTTCCCGGAGGTAGTTCGGATGGCCGCACCTACTTTAAAATTTGAATACGGAGCATAGGCCTTTTGGGAGACCAGGCGAGCTTGGGCTATTAGGTCTCGGTCCGTCTCAGGGAGGGTTTGCTCGTCCTGATGGATGGTATAGGTAAACTGGATTTCTTTTTTCGTCATTGCAGACAAGATAGGAAGAGTTGAAGAGACTTGACTGAGCAGATACGAAGGAGGATTGCCAATGAGCTGTAAACGTTGATTTAGGAAACTCAAGTGTTTTTATTCATCTTTCGCTGACCAAATGAACTGGGCATCACAAGTAAGGGCATCATGGAACGATCCGGTCAGGCTCGTGCAGTTGTTTATGGTGTGCCGGCATGGTGGCGTTTTGTTGTTGTCGGTGGTGATGGCCAGAGTCTTACCGGTGAGTGAGGTCGGTGTATTTGAAATGCTGTTGCTGACGGGTTACCTGGTCACTTTTTTTTGGTCCGATGCACTTGTTCGTGGATTTCTCGCCAGGTATGGACCTGCGGGAGATAAAAAACATGCATCCTCCTTTCTTTGGCTCCATTTCCTGGCAGGTGCAGTGCTCGTGTTGCTCCTGGTCATGGGAAGCAGATGGTTGATACCTCTCTTTACGGGTCAGCCCTCCCTTGACGGACTGGTTCCTTTCGCGATTTACCAGGTGATGGTGATGGGGATTTGGGTCGCGCCATTTACCGGGATATTTACACTGCAGCAACTTCGTGGGTTATCCCTGTTTGTCCTGGCAGGACCTGCTGCAGCAAGTCTTTTGGCGGTAATGGTTGAAGCTAATCTGTCATTGATATTGACAGGACTATGTGTGTATGCGGGGCTGGGGTGGATATGGGTAGCTTCAAAAACATTTCGTTGGCGCCTTTCTGAATTGAGTGACTTGTTCAGAGGATTGTGGAAAGTCTCCTGGCCGCTGATGCTCTACGCGATTTCGACCGGACTGGCGCGAAGTTTTGATTCCTGGCTGGTGGCCAGGCAATTTGATGAAGCCACTTTTGCTGTGTTCCGATATGGAGCGCGGGAATTTCCTGTTGTGGTTGCCCTTGCCGGGGGCCTGAGTACGATGATGATTCCCAAACTTGCAGACAGGTATGCTTTGGAAGAACTTCGTACCAGAAGCATGCGGCTGATGCATATTTGTTATCCGATGATCGCTTTGCTCATGCTCCTGAGTACTCCATTGTTCGTCCTTTTGTTTGGTACCCAGTATCGGGAGGGTGGGTTGATTTTTAATATTTACTTATTGCTGACCCTGACCCAGCTCATTTTTCCACAATCCGTCATCACGGCCAGAAAAGACACGATACTCCTGTGGTATGTATCCATTGCGGAATTGGCCGTTAATATTTTGGCCAGTCTGGTGTTGCTTTCGTATTTTGGGTTGGCAGGAATAGCGATGGGGACGGTTGTGGCTTTCGCATTTGAAAAATGTGTCTTGTTTTTTCTGGTGCAACAGAAGTATAACATTTCCCTGGTGGAACTTTTTAAGCTTAAAGTTTGGTCGGGGTATGCATTGCTCCTGATCATTTGTTTTATTGCCGCGCAATGGATGTATGGAATGTAAACCGGATGGCGGATCAGCTTGAGCGCCTCAACATTGCTTTTGACCGTGAGGCGATGAATATCGCTCGCTGGATATGGACCGATATTCTTGGCTTTGATCAATATGCTGAATCATCACTTTCTGCGGCAGCTCAAGTTCATTTGAATCATGTTTTTGACCGCTTGCTCTCAGGAGAGCCCATACAGTATATCGCCGGACATGCATGGTTTTTTGGCTTGTCCTTCAAAGTGACCAACGATGTATTGATTCCGAGGCCTGAAACTGAAGAATTGGTAGACTGGATGCTATCGGATTTAAAATACTACCAGGGACAGGTGTTGAATATCCTTGACGTCGGTACGGGAAGTGGGTGTATTGCGATTACCCTTAAAAAACATTTAGGAGAAAGAGCTCACGTTACCGCTGTTGATATCTCATCAAAGGCGCTTGAGGTAGCAGCACAAAACGGAGCTTCGCTTCATGCTTCGGTAGAATGGGTAGAGCATGATTTTCTCAAAGCGGATATTGAAGGATTGCCCATTCCCGACATTATCGTTAGTAACCCCCCATATATTTCACGTCAGCTGGCGGGTGAGGAAGTTGTGCGTCATTTGTCGCACGAGCCAGCGATAGCATTGTATCCGAATGGGGATGACCCGGATATTTTCTATAAGAAAATATGTGATCTTGGTTCAATAGCGACGGGTCGCCATTTGACCTGCTATCTCGAACTCAATGAATTTCGGGCTGCTGAGGTGGCCCGGTATTTCAGGGATCACGGATGGGGCACTGCAGAGCTCAGGATTGACATGCAGGGGATGCCCAGGATGCTCAAGGCTACCAGGTCAAATTAAGGACTTAGGCAGCGTTGTGACCGGCAATTGTATCCTTAAAAAAGAATTGGCAACCGGGCGGCATATCCGTCGATTTAGTCAAAAGTGGATTGAACGATGTCCGGCCAAAAATATTGCTTCGCAGGAGAGAAAAGCCGGAGGGCAGATGACGTGAAGGTAAGGGTAGGCATTTGGGTTAACTATATGTAAATTCAATTTTTACATATAATACATTTCAAAATATAATACATCCAAATTCCTTAACATTTGATATAATCTCCTGCCTGTTAATCCATTAACAGTATATAATTTGTATATTGTCGCACCTTTTAAAAAACCATTTGGGCATAACATCATATTTATTGGGCAAGTTTTTATACTAATCTACAATGCGAACAAGATTGCTTTTGCTATGCTGCTGTGTAGTCTCCTACTATTTTGGCATAGCTCAACCCTCCAATGACAATTGTCTCAATGCCATTCCTATTACCATGCTGGATGGTACCTGCACGACAGGAAATGATAATTCGCTGTCCACGGAGGACATTGGACCTACAGCCTGTTCCGTCGGCAACAACGAAAACGTTTGGTTTAGTTTCGTAGCTGATGGGGTGAGTGCTGAGGTGGTCATCAATACTGGGATTGGTACGCCTGAAATCTCGCTTTTCTCCTTTCCAACCTCTCCTTGTAATGCAGGTGATGCGCTAGTGGTGGAATGTATTACAGGTAACACGCTGATTGTTGACGGTGAACTGGTCGTAGGTCAAACCTATTACGTGATGGTGGCCTTTTCAAACAATGCCGATGGAGTCTTTGATATCTGTATTGACAATCCGGAGCCAGCTCCTAACGATGCGTGTAATACGGCTTTCATCATCAACGCGCTCGACAACAATTGCTTTGCCACAAATAATGACTTTCCCGCGACAGACGTCCTGATCCCAAGTTGCTTTACAGGGTCAACGTATAATGTCTGGTACACCTTTACCGCACAGGGAGTGAGTCTTGATGTGAATATTCCTGCAGGGGGGCCTGGAGTAAGTCAGTTGGCCGTGATTGATTTTGCGACTAACTGTACAAGTGCAGGTGCTGTTGAATTGGGATGTGCCACGGGCACCAATCACATCGTCCTGGATAATGAGTTGGTCATCGGCCAGCAATATTTCGTAGTGGTTGGTTTTCAAAACAGTGATTTCAATGGCAATGGTGTCGGCCCCTTTGATTTGTGTATCGACAATCCGGAGCCTGCGCAAAATGACGATTGTGATATGGCCATTGTCATTCCGCCAAACGTTTTGGACGATCCCACAACCTGTTTTAATTCGATTGCCGGAAATGACCTCAATAATGACTGGCCTTCTACGGACGTTGGATTGTTTGGTTGCTGGAATGCGGATGACAGCTATAATATCTGGTATTCATTTGTGGCTCAGGGACCGGATGTACAGGTGACAGTTGATCCATCATTTAATGCTGATGCTCAGATCGCCCTTGTTCAATATACAGGTGCCCCATGCCAACTTGCAGGAGCGGTGTTGTTGGATTGCGCCAACGGAACAATCCTTGATTATAATGATCAATTAGTTGCTGGTCAGACATATTACATCGCAGTGGGTTTTGAAAATAACGCCGTAGGTGATTTCTGTATGAATGTGTTCAATCCGGAGCCACCACCAAATGATGATCCTTGTGATGCCATCGTGTTACCAACGCAAAATGATTGCACGGATGGCACAACGATATATGCCAATCCGGAAGGATATTTTGTTCCCGGGGAATGTCAGACATCAGTAGATAATTCTGTCTGGTATCAATTGAGTTTATCCGATCCTGACAATGTCGGATTTGAGATTGACTTCACCCTCGATCAAGCCGGACCAGGCACTCAGGTTTCGCTTATTCTGTGGGAAATCACTGATTGTACCCAGCCTGGCAATATTGTGTTCTTCCAGTGTGGCGATCCTCCAACAGAGACGATTGAATGGGGACCGATTGATGAAAACACAACGTATTATCTGTCCGTGACAACAACAGAAGCGGATGAAACAGATTTTGAAATTTGTGTGGATGAGGTTCCTCCATGCTTTATGAATGATATCTGCCAGGAAGCCACACCAATCAACGACGTTACCTCAGACGAAGCTTTTGTTTGTGTACCGGGTTGTAACCTCTTTGCGGATCCTGAACTATTTAACAATGCTTGTGAGATTGGTACTTTTTCAACGGTATGGTACCAGGTGATGACAGACGACCTGGCAACCCTGATGAATATACAAGTGACCTCTCAGGAATTTGATGCTCCAACGATCACCTTATTCCAACAACTTTCTGATTGCAATGATTTGGTGCAGATTCCTTTGACCTCCAGCAATCTGCCGTGTGTGACAGGATCAAATGGAGAAGCCGAGGCTTTTGGAACAGATGTAGGGGCTAATCAGATTTATTATATCGCTGTAAGTTCACTCAATAACGTTGGGGGCAACTTTGAGATTTGCGTCAACACGATTTCTCAAGCCTCTGTGTGTGTGACCTCAAGAAATATTGAGATCGTTTCCAGGTCATCGGGAGGACCTCTAGAAGGGCCTTTCTTTCCGGGTGAGACCGTAAGTATCTGCATGAACGTGGAATCATATACTGCGGCAGGGAATGGTTGCCAATGGTTCCAGGGACTGGTACCTGTATTCGGAAACGGCTGGGACCCTTCTTCCTTTGATGGCAATGGCCAACCCAATAATGCCACAGTAAACGGTAATGCTATCGGAACTTCTGGCAATGGAATTTATGGTTCTTCCACCTGGGATTGGTTTGTTGATGCTGACTATCATTATGACAACCCATGGTACCAGATTGGGGACTTTGATGGTAACGGTACTGTAGATATGTGTAACATATTATATGACCCGGATTGCCCTAACATCGGGGGAATTACCGGAGGCTGTTGTGGACCTTGCTGGGGGGCGCCTCTGGGGGACATCCTTCCGGGTGGTTGGTTTGCATATGGAATTAACGGTTCCTGCTCCACCCCTGGCCCACCTGTACGTGTCGACTGGGGAGATGGGAATACCTGCGGTGGCGGTATGGGACCATGGGCGTTCTGTTTTGACTTGACCGTTCGGGAGTACCCGGATTGTTTGGAAGATAATTCCACAATGAACCTTATGCTTGGTTTCTTCACGTTTGCAGATGGAGAAACAGGTTCATGGACGGGAAGTGCGAGTGTTTGCGCACTTGACCAACCCGCCTTTGTTACACTGCCAATGTGTTGTTCGGAGCTCATGGAAGGATTTGATAACCTTGACCCGATATGTAGCGGACAGCAATTTGTTTATGCTATTGATGAGCCCGGAGTAGATTTCTGGGAGTGGACTGTGGATGGAGGTACCGTAACAGGTGGAACCCCAGGTAGTGGCGGACCCGGAACAGTTATTATTAACACGTTGATCAATAATGGATCGGATCCTGAAATTGTAACCTATACATTCCTTGGCTTTGCCGGTGGTGCATGTCCTGTATTTGAAAAGGAGGTTACCATTGAGGTTTTCCCGCCTATTATGGTGGAATTGGATCCTTTGGTCCTTTGCGCTACACCAACATCTCCATATGTGATTACGCCTGAAGTCACAGGAGGATCTGGAAATTATGAATATCAGTGGGCACCAGGTGGAGAGACCACTCCGAGTATAACCGTGTCAAATCCTGTAAACGGTACATTATACACAGTGAGTGTGACAGATGAGGTGGGCTGTTACAGAGCTAGCTCTATGGCGATTACAGTCTACACGACTTTCCCCGTAGATATCATAGCTCCTATTGTAGAGCAATGTCTCTCCGATGGAGATATTGATTTGGAGGCGACAGCCACAGGAGGATTTGATCCATATTCATTCGAATGGACTTTTCCTGATACCGGCACCGAAACAGGTGAAAGTATATCAACGGATCAGTCTGGCGAGCACCTTGTAGTGGTCACCGACAGTGAGGGGTGTATCGGAAAGGATTCAGTAGATATTTTATTTAATGAAAGTCCGGAGATTTATATTGATGCGGTCAACGGGGCTTTGGCGATCTGCGAAGGTGAGTCGACTGAATTGGCCGCTGTTGCTTCAGGTGGAGAGACACCATATATCTACGAATGGGATACGCCTGATGGCCCAGAGTCTGGTAAAAACATCGAGGCGTTCACCCCAGGCATATTTACGGTGACCGTTGAAGATGCCAATGGTTGTACTAATACATCTGAAATTGAAATTGAACCTCAGCCTCAACCTGATCCTCAACTCACACCGGATGTTGAAGTATGTAATTTTGATGATCCGGTACTGATTGAAGTGCTCAATGATTGGGATGATTATCAGTGGTCCATCGGTAGTCAGGCAGATGGTCTGCAATCGATAGAAGTATATAATCCCGGTACATATACAGTTACCGTTACCAATGACGTAGGTTGCACAGGTGAAGCCTCCATGGAGATAGAGCTTTATACCCAACCCGTTTTTGAAATGCCGGATACATTCCTGATATGTCCGGGTGAAGCCATCACGATTGATGCAGATGATTACAATGGTCCATGGGAAAACTTCCTGTGGGGACAATGTGGCGGCTGTGTCAATACATTTACTACATCTACTCCTGGTGTCTATGATGTTCAGGTGTATGACATCAACGGTTGTTCTGCCTACCAGGAATTTGAGATCGTGGAGAATGCGATGCTTGACCCCGGGTTACAGGGGGACGGGATTATTTGTACCGGAGAGACTGTAACACTAACCGCAGCGCCGGGATTTGCAACTTACCAATGGTCACCTAATGCCGGTGGAGGCACATTAAGTACAGCAGATGTGACAGCACCCGGCACCTATAGTGTGACCGTAGTGGACATAGACGGATGTACGGGCTCAGATGACATAACTGTTGTCAGTGGTGACTTTACAGCTTCGGTGACGGGTCCTACGCAGATATGCGCCAACGTACAGGCCACCATCACGGCACTGCCTGCAGGATATACCTATGCATGGTCGACTGCGCAGACGTCTCAATCTATCCAGGTAGAAGAGGGTACGCATTCAGTCACGGTGACCAGCCCTGATGGATGTACTTCTGTAGCCAGCATTACCATTATCGAAACGCCTTTCGTACCAGTCATTACAGGGGATAATCTGATATGTCAGACGTCTGAATCCACCACACTTGACGCGGGAGGACCCTATGCCTCTTATTTGTGGTCACCAGGTGGGCAAGTGACTCAAACGATCAATACATCTGTAGCCGGATTATATACGGTTACTGTAGTAGATGCATCCGGTTGTGTGGGCAATGCAGCATTCACGGTAGACAATCATCCGGTACCATTTGTTTCTATCACAGGCAATCCTGATTTCTGCGTCGGTGGTTCGACACAAATGACGGCCACAGCAGGATACAACGCATATGTTTGGAACACTACGGATGTGACACCGACTATTACCATTAACAACGCTGGTCCATACGCCGTGACTATCACTGATGCTAACGGATGTACAAATACGGCTAACACCACAGTCAATCCTCCGTACCAGGAGACGGTGACCATCACTGGTTCATTTGTATTCTGTCCCGGTGATCAGGCCACGCTGGAAGTGCCATCTGGATATGCTTCCGTCACCTGGTCTACAGGTGAAACCACCGATCAGATTATGTCTGGTGTAGAAGGTGAAATCAGTGTAATCGTCGTAGATACGGATGGTTGTATTGCATATGATACTGTTGTGACAGATGCAAACGCTGTACTTAGTCCTGTGATCACCGGTGATAATGCCATCTGTGATAATGGAAATGCTATACTTAATGCCGGACCTGGCTTTGACAATTATTTATGGAGTAATGGTCTAGGCACGGCACAGACCGCCACAGTGAATGCACCAGGTACATACTCAGTCACTGTCAGCAGTAATTCAGGTTGTGTCGGTGAAGATGACTTTACGGTTGTGGGTTACACCTCTCCATTTGCGATTGTCACAGCCAATGCAAGTGCATGTGACGTACAGGAGCCAGGAGGTCCTTCCACCATCGTCAATTTCAATTCATTGGTGACGGGTGGTGATACCGGCGGAAGCTGGGCTCAGCTCTCAGGTCCGTCCACTGTCAATGTGGCCAACCCGGCGAGTGTCAATTTCAATGGATTGAACTCAGGCACTTATACATTCAGTTATACAACCAATTCTGCCACACCGCCTTGCGTAGAGCAATCTTATACGTTGACGGTAACAGTTAATGACTGCGGATGTCCTCCGGTAGCATTACTTAGTGCTCCGGATATCTGTAACGATGATCAGATGCTGGACTTGTGTGTGTTAGTAGCCGCACAAACGCCGGCAGGTGGTACATGGAGCGTGGTTTCTGCTCCTCCAGGATCTAATCCAGGGGTGATCGTACCCCCATGCACGTTTGATGCCACTGGGGCCGATGCCGGAAGTTATACATTGAGATATCTGGTAGCAGGCCTTGCTGCTTATTGCGACCCGGATGCAACCCTCACGGTCAATGTGCTTCGTACACCATATGCTGGTATAGCTAATGCGCCGATCAGTTATTGTGCCGGTGAAAGCCAGGTCGTCACCTTAGCATCATTGATCACAGGTGAGGATAGTGGTGGTACCTGGATGGAGTCTTCTCAGAATCCAAGCACAGGAGGTGCCTTTAACGCCGGTACCGGTACATTCAACATCGTAGCCCAGGCCCCAGGTACCTATACATTCGATTATATTTTGATGGGCGCCGGTTCGTGTCCGGATGACATGGTCACTGTTGAAGTGATCATTGAAGCCAACCCTGTAGCGGATGCAGGTTCAACCGTAACGTTGAATTGTGTAACTCCAACTACAACATTAGGAGGTAGCGGGACAAGCATTGGGCCAGAGTTTTCTTACACATGGACAACTCCGGATGGTGTGCTTTCTGATGTCAATATTCCAAATCCTGTGGCTTCCGCCGGAGGTACCTATACCTTGACGGTGATGAACACTTTGACAGGGTGTTCGGCAACAGATCAGGTGGTTATTGATCAGATAGGCGCATTCCCAACGGATATGATACTTCTGGTGCAGTCTCCTGATTGCGAAGGCGATCCCCCGGGTTCCATGCAAGTCTCATCCGTGGTGGGTGGTACACAACCATACTCCTATTCCTTGAATGGAGCACCAGGTGTAGCTTCTCCTGTATTTAATAATCTGACCGCCGGATTCTATACGATTGAAGTGACAGATGCCTCTGGTTGTAAATTGCAGGATACATTCAGCATATACGATCTGGTGGTGACGGATGTTGAAATCGTTGACTATGTAAATGGTGAATTTATTTTCGACCTTGGCGATACCATCACGTTGACCTATTTGTACACAGGTTCAACATTTGATCCTGATTCTTCTGTCTGGAAATTTGGAGATAGCGTTATTTGTACCAATTGCCCGGAACTTCAACTGGAGGCTTACCTCTCGGGCCAGATTACTTTGGAAGCGTACGATGAACGCGGATGCTACAGTGAGGATCGTATTTCCTTCCAGGTGGTCAGAGAGCGTGATGTATACATCCCCAATGTATTCAGTCCGAATGGTGATGGGCTGAATGATTACTGGACATTGTTTACGGATGCCGATATCACATACATTACCTGGATGGAAGTTTATACCCGTTGGGGCGATCTGGTTTTCCACAAGGAGAATTTCGAGCCAAATAATCCTTCTCTGGGATGGGATGGTAAGTTCCGCGGTGAGACCTTGAATCCAGGGGTTTATGTCTACAGAATCAATGTCATCTACGGGGATAACTATACCGACAGTTTCGCCGGAGATGTGACCATTATCAGGTAAGGAACTCCTTTTCAGCCCTTTTGCCGAAATAGGCTGAAAAAATTTACTTGCCCATTTCTCTTGTTTTCAGAGCCCTCCTCACAAATTGGAGGGCTCTTTGCTTTAATGGGGATTGGAGTTCAGGGAATGCCCTGAATTCCAGAAGAGATTCTTCCCGTATTTTTGCACCGGAAGCTATTAAAAATGAAACCCTGACCAAGACTTTGAACCGAAACTCCTACATGAGAACCCTGAGAGGCTGTGGATTGCTTTGGGCATTGATGCTGAGCAGTTGGGCATCAGCTCAGTGTACCTATAGTACGTCCACACCTATTCCGGATGATGATACGCTCGTCATTCAATTTTCGGTATCAGGACTTGTCAATAACAATCTTTCCAGCCCAACCCAGGGCATTTGCGGCGTTGACATCCGCTTCAGGCATGAATACCTTGGGGACCTCACGGTGACATTGATTTCCCCCGCCGGTACAATGGTACAACTCATCGGCCCGACGACTACGGCAAGCGCTATAACAAACTTATCTGTTTGGAATGTTGGATTTGTTCCATGTGGGGATACACCAATGCCCGATGCCGGGATTGCCGCGGTTTGGTCCAACCTGGAGCCCTGGTCATCCTTTACCCCTTATTCAGGTACCTACCATCCTTCATCAGGATGTCTGGAAAATTTTAATACTGGTCCGGCGAACGGACTTTGGCAAATTGTGATTGAAGATCATGATCAGTTTCAATTGGGAATACTTGAGGAAGTCACATTGATCTTTTGCGATAGTACCGGACTTCAATGCCAGGAGTGTGCTCCAAATGCCGGTGTCTTGACTCCAGCATCGTATAATATCTGTAGTGGTGAGAATATCCAGTCCAGTGATATTATGGTTGATTTCGGGGGAAATCCTCCTGCGGCTGGATTGTATAGTTACACCTACATTTTAGTCCAGGGAAATAGTATCCTTCAGAGCGGACCTAATTTCTCCTTTACTCCTCCTGCAGGCAATTACAGTATTTGCGGTATGAGTTATCTGTCTACCGATGCGGCCATTCTCGATGCCTTGATCAGCGCCGGGGATTATGCCACATTGGCGCAGGCAATAGACAATGGTGCAGCATGTGCTGACCTGACCAATGTTTGTGTTTCAGTCATGGTCACTGACAGACCTGACACCATGGTGGTCAGCGGGAACTTATGTGCCGGTGAAGTATTTTCCTTTGGAGGGCAGAATTATTCCGCAGATGGAATTTTTTACCAGGTACATGATGGCCCGGGACTATGCGATACTGTATTCGAGATCAGGATCAGTCCCCGGATTTTAAATGTAAATATTCCTACAACCGATACACTGACCTGCAGTCTTGGTACGGTACAAGCCACTGCCAATGTGTCCGGAGCCAATGGGCCATTTACGTACTCCTGGACTGCGGTGACCGGAAATATTTCCTCATCTCCGATGCTTCAAACCATCAGTGTCGATCAGGCGGGACAGTATCTTGTGGAAGTTACCGATGGAATATGCGACGGCAGTAGTGGAGTTCTTGTAGTGGCCGATCAGGGGTATCCGCAGGTCTTCTTTGAAGGAGGTACTTTAAGTTGCAATGTACCATCCATTGATATAAATCCAATCTTTATTCCTTCGGATGCCAATGTGCTGTGGACCTTTCCCAATGGATTTACAACGACCCAGCCGGATATTACGGTTACTGAACCTGGCCCCTATTTACTGAGTGTTACAAACGCTAATGGGTGTACCACATCAAGAACAGTAGATATCAGCATTGATACAATGACCCATCCGGTATCGATCTATGAGATCAGCAAGGATTGTGTGAGTGGGCAGGTGACGCTCGCCACTACAAATTCACAATTTCAAACAAGCTTTAACTGGACGGGTCCGAATATGTTTACCTCTACATATTGGAGGCCGATTGTTTCTGATGCCGGTCTTTATTCAATTATTGTATCTCATGCCAACGGGTGCCTTCGGACTGCTGATTATCTTTTTACTCCCGATTATGCCATTCCCGATCTCCAGGTATCGCCGCCTGATACATTGAATTGCAATGAGATTATTACACTAAGTGCTAATAGTTCAGTCCCCGGAGTTACTTATGTTTGGTCAGGTCCATTCGGATTTGGGAGCAACTTGCAGAATATTAATATCAATCAGCCCGGAACCTATTATGCTCAGGTGACTGCACCGAATAATTGTGTGAATTCGCTCCAGGTAGAGGTTGCTGAAGGAGATGATATATTTGATTTCCTGGTATTCACAGACACGATAACCTGCACCACTACTCAGATTACCATTGGAGTAGTCGCTCCCGACGCAGATGAATTTGATTGGCTCAATTATTCAGGACCCGGTGATGATCAGCCTATGATTGATGTGACTTCAGGGGGAAATTACCAGGTGCTTATGACGGATACTCAAACCGGGTGTGAGGTATTGGCAGAGGTCTTTGCTTATACGGATTTAGTTCAACCCTCTTTTGAATATACGCGGGATACGATTACGTGTTTGGAACCATTTGCAGAAATGACTTTTATCCCGTTTCCGGGTTATACTTATGCGAATGTGTATTGGGAACTCCCTGATCTGACGATAGTGCCCGGACCAACTATTCTTTCTAATCTGCCTGGAGAACACAGGCTGTATGGCATTGGTACGAATGGATGTGTAGGTGTGTGGAGGGTGAATATCCCCTTTGATACGATTCCACCTTTTGTCATTCTTGAAACAGATACCCTGATATGCCTTGACACGGTCGATATCATCAGCCAGACGCTGGATTCAATCACATCCTATCAATGGAGCGGTCCCGGAATCATTAACAATCAGAATACTTTCATCGAGGTTGATGAGGCGGGATGGTATCATTTAGAAGCTTATGGAATGAATGGTTGTCCTGCGGAACTCGATATCCTTGTGGATAGCAATTATGTGTTACCTGCATTTAGTATTGATGCAGATAGTTTGCGGTGCGACCGACCTGCGACGCTCACTATTATACCGACAGATCCTTTGATTTCTTATGTTTGGATTGATCCCAATGGTGTGTGGATTGATAATGCCCTTAGCGTTGATGTGAACCAGCCCGGGACATATACTTGTGAAGTACAGGGTGAGAATCAATGTACCGCGGCGGATAGTGTGACCTTAGCGCCCCTGGCGTATCCGCTGATCGTCATCAGTGCCGATACGCTTACATGTCGTGACCTTACAGTGCCGATTAGTATTCAAACTGAACCGGGCCAGTACACCACAGCCTGGGTGGATTTGAATGGAGATACCATCAGTACATCAGCAACAACAATCGTGAGCCAGGCGGGTCCGTTTATTGCATCCGTCAGCGGGCAAAATGCATGTGAAACCCGTGATACTTTGTTGGTGGCATATGACACCTTGAGCCCCTTGGCCGGATTTATTGTGGATGGAGTGATCAAGTGCCAGAACAGGGAAGTGGAATTGGATGCTATGCCGTCCACACCTGATCCGCTAACATTTTCATGGTCGACCATTAACGGTGCGATACTTTCTGATCCAACCGTGGAACGTGTCGTGGTCAGGGATACAGGTTTATATGTCCTGATTGTTCAGAATCCAACAAACGGTTGTTCGGATACATCGATGCAAGTGCTTTCGGAGGATCCAACCGCCATTGTGGATGCCGTGCTTGATGTGCATCAGGCTGAGTGCAGCGGGGATATGAATGCATCGATCGTCATCACCGGAATTCAAGGAGGAATAGCTCCGATTACATATCAGTTAAACGGAGGAATCCCTCAGTCTTCTCCCTCGTTCACGGGGTTGGATGCAGGTGCTTTTATTGTGGCCATTATGGATGCTGACCAGTGTGTATTTGATACGACGGTGATCATTGAGCCTACATTTCCATTTACGATTGATGCAGGACCAGATCAGGAAATTTACATCGGTGAGTCGACCATGCTGGAAGGTAGCACTGACCTTATGCCAACAGATGTATTAAGCGACCGATGGGATTCACTGGACATATTGTTATGTTCAAATTGCCCGTTATTTGAAGTTAGCCCGCTGGAGACGACTACCTATACCTATCAGTTGACTTCGTCGACCGGATGCACTTTGGAAGACCATGTGACAGTCTTTGTGCTGGATCGGGCCAAATATTATATTGCCAATGTGTTTTCTCCGAATGGCGATGGTATCAATGATGAAGTCAGGGTTAACCCAACGCCTGGACTGCAAAGGGTATTGAAATGGGTCATTTTTGATCGTTGGGGGGATGCGGTATATGGCCGGACGGATTTTGATCCCCTGGATACTTCGGTTTTTTGGGATGGAAGGACCACTACCGGAGATTTTGCGAATCCAGGAGTATTTCCTTATATTATTGAAGTTCAGCTGATTAGCGGTAAAGTCCAGATTTTTAATGGAGATATTACCCTTATCCGATAAGCGCTTTCCGGATTTATTGTATCTGTTTAATGGTTAGGTAGAATATGTCGTATAATTGGCTTTCGGCCAAGATATATTTTGCTAATTTTAACCGATCAAGCGTAATTGATTTGTAAAACAACTACAATTCCAAAGCATGTTATCACCCAGATCTTACCTTATCCAAGGAAGTATATTCTTTTTTCTTTTTCTCCTCAGTATCAACAGATTGGATTCCCAATGTAATCCTGAAGAAGGAGGCGCAACTTGTCAGGAGGCTCCAATTGTCTGCCTGAATGAACTCTGCGACGCCACTGAGGTCAATCCGCCTGATGGTTCTTATACCGGATGGTGTGGGAATAATACCGCTATACATAACCCACAGTATTTTGCATTTATAGCCACCTCTACGGATGTCTATTTCAATATTACAGTTGGAGATTGCAACGGAGGGCAAAATGCTATTCAGGCAGCCATTTTGGGTGCTTGTCCATGGACAGGGGCAAATGAAGTATTGGATTGTGCTAATAATATCCCCAGCGGTCAGACATTTGAACTCACCGCCTCAAATCTTGTGATTGGGCAAGTTTATTATCTGGTTTTTGATGGCAGTGCTGGTGCGCAGTGTGAGTATACTATCAACGTTGCCACAGGAGTGTATGAGCCCCAATTGTCAAATGAAATTGATGAGGTTGAGGCCTCTCCTTCAGAACCCGTTTGCCAGGGGTATAATAATCTTACGCTCCTGGCATCTCCGGAGGTCGGCAACGCACATGGATATTGGTGGGTTCCGGAGTGGGATATTACAGACACTTTAGAAACCACAGATCCGCAGGCTACTTTTTCAATACCATCAGACCTGGATCCAGGTACGTATGAGATTTGTGTGACTGCATTTAGTGGTTGTGATATCAGTGACCAGCCAGTCTGTATTGAGGTTGAGGTTTATGAAATTCCACCGGAAGAAAAACCCGAGGAGACATTCTGTCCTGAGGAATTTCCATTTAACTGGGGAAGTGTTATAATCAGTGGACCAGGAGATTACGAACAGACCTTTACCACCGCAGAAGGATGTGCTTTTGACAGTACGTGGGTGGTGGAAGAATACCCGGAGGTTCCTCTTGGTATTTTAGATACGCTTCATTGTGAGGAATCCTTATTTTATGAAAATGAATTTTATGATGATGCCGGGACATATACCCTCGAATATCCCGGAATGGGACTCAATGGATGTGACTCCACGGCTGAGCTCAATGTGACTTTGGCGGCCATCGATGCGTTTGTGGATGTGGCCTGTGAAAATGGTGAATTTGTACTGGAAGTATTTGTGCAATCACTTGTCCCTGGAAATGCTGATCTCGAATTTGAGTGGTATGAAGGTGGTATTCTCATTTCGACTGAAGAAAAACTTTATACGCTTGAGGGTGGGACCTATGAAGTAATAGTGGAGGTTATAACAGCTGCCGGAAGTTGTTTCTTCCCGATGGAGCCATTCACCTTTGATGCAGATGATTTACGGCCGGATGCACCGAATATGGGATTCCTGGATACCTTGATTTGTGCCCAACCTGGTGTCTTCTTTGAAGTGATCGTAGATCCATTTGAGGATCCATACACCTATACCTGGAGCGGACCTGCCAACGTACCTATTTACCAGGATGATTCCCCTATAGCTGAGTTCGACTTTTCAAACGCAGGACCTTCGGAGATATGTGTTTTTGCCACAAATGAATGTGGTGATGGACCTCCAACCTGTTTCAATGTTGATATACAAGCCACGCCAGTAGCAGATTTCAGTTTCCAACCGGATATCTGTACAGATTCTACTATGATCATCACCTTTACGGGAAGTGCGAGTGCAATAGCGGAGGTGATTTGGGATTTTGATAATCCCTCCATTCTGATGGGTAGTGGACTGGGTCCCTATACTGTAGGATGGTCTATCCCGGGGAATAAAGTGATTAATCTTACTGTCATCGAGCCAGGATGTGATACAGCTTATAACTCCGCTGTGGTCACGGTACAATCTTTTTTGCCTCCTGTTGTTAACTGTTCTTCAACAATCAGTTCTGTGCATTTTGATTGGAATGATGTCAATGGAGCAAGCGGATATGAGGTTTCTGTCAATGGCAATCCACCAGTTGCCACTGCGCTGAGTGAATGGGATGTGACAGGATTAGCACCGGGTACTATCATTAATCTTACCATTACCTGCTTCAGTGCCGGTGCTTGTGATGATATTATAGTCATGGCCATGTGCACCGCCGAAGATTGCCCTCCACCGACAATTGTGCTTTCAGGTCAGGACAGCTCATGTCTTAACGCACCGACGATCATTGATCTGGATGCGTTAGTCAATGGAAATCCTGGTGTCGGTACATGGGCAGGCACAGGTATAACAGATGCTGCGGAAGGATTTTTTGATCCGACTGTTGCTGGCTCTGGAGTTCACCAGGTAACATTTACCGCCGTAGTTAACGGTTGTCCGTTCTCCGAACCTTATCAGGTAACTGTATTTGATTCACTGACTGCTGATTTTACACTTGATCCATTGATTTGCATCACGGATAATGCAGGATTGACATATACAGGCAATGCATCAGGTGGTGCCTTTTTTGATTATAATTTTGGTGCTGCCACAGTTGAAGCCGGATCAGGATCAGGTCCCTATCAACTCAGTTGGGTATCTCCTGGAACAAAGACAGTTCGACTTCAGGTGAGTGAGAACGGTTGTATTTCTGAAGTGATATCACATACAACGGATGTTATAGCTGAATTGAATGCACCGGTCATCAACTGTAGTCCAAATACCAGCGGCGTGCTGATGTCATGGACGGTTGATCCTGCAGCCTCAGCGCATGTGGTTAATGTACTCATTGGCTCAGCTGGAAATCCTGTAGGAACGGACAGCCTTGAATTTATAGGGATGATGCCTGGTGATAGTGTGATGCTGGAGATTGTTTCTGTTTCAGCCGGACCTTGTCCTGACAGGAGAGACACCGCATTATGTATTGCACGTCAATGTCCAAGTCCGGTGATCACAGTGACACCTGTCAATGATATATGCCTCTATCCGGGAACCGCACCTGTTGACCTGGAAGTGACTGTCACCAATGGTGCCGGGTCTGGCGTTTGGTCAGGAACCGGAGTCACGGATGTCGTTAACGGTACATTTAGTCCAACAGTTGCAGGACCAGGGGCTCATCAGATTCGATATACCTATACGGATGATGGATGTGATTTTATCGAAAGCATGACGATAAACGTATATGATATACCTGACGCGTTTATCAGCAATACGGATCTCATGATCACGTGTGTCAGCGGATCTATTATTCTGGACGGTTCTTCATCCGCCGGTGGTCCCCTCAATTATACATGGACCACTTCAAATGGAGTGATCGATAATGGAGCGGCAACGGCTTATGCTGAAGTGACTGCACAGGGCGTATATCAGCTTCTGGTGGAAAATGCTGCATCTGGTTGTAAAGATTCCACCACCGTATCAGTGACACAGGATGCAAATATCCCAATCGCAGACGCAGGACCGGATCAAACATTGTCCTGCAATGTGCTGATCGTGACGCTCACAGGAAATTCTACTACGGGTCCAAATATTATTTATAACTGGACGACCCCTGATGGAAGAATTGTTGGCCCTACAGATGGTATTTCCATTCAAGCAAATTTGACAGGGGAGTATAATATAGTAGTCCGCGATACCTCAAATGGTTGCCAGGCTACCGACAGAGCAATGGTATTTATTGATACTGCGGTGGCTGTTATAACGCTTACCCCGGGAGATACAATTGATTGTAATACTCCTGTGTCCACAGTCACTTCAACGATAACAGGTAATGCTTCAGATTATACATATACATGGAGTACAGTTGACGGAACAATCGTAGGCAGTGCCACAGGTCAGAGTATTCAAGCTTCACAAGGCGGCACCTATACATTGACGATTCAAAATACACAGAATGGTTGCCAGGATTCAGGAGATGCGGTACTGGAGGAAAGTGATGAAATCATTGATGCCGTTACTGCCAGCACCACCAATGTGGTATGTCATGGAGATAATAATGGAACCATTACGGTCAGTGGCGTCAGTGGTGGTATTCCTCCATATACCTACGCATGGTCAGGTACGGCCCAGACAGGCACATCATTGGTCAATCTTGGACCGGGTGTTTATACGCTGACAGTCAGTGACAATAATGGATGTTCATTTATCGAGGCGTATGAAGTGATCGAACCGGCGCAAGTCACGATCAATGTTGGACCTGATATGACAGTGAGAGCCCAGGATTCTGTGATCATTTCGATGATCACCAATGTGACTCAGGGCGCAACAGGAAGTTTGAGCTGGACCAATAGTGCCGGAACATTGAATTGTCCGGGTTGTCCAACCATTCAGTTTATAGCATCTACCAGTACGACGATCACCGCTATGATTGTGGATACTTCAGGTTGCGATGCTTCTGACTCCATGCGCCTGACCGTAGTCGTGCCCAAGATATTCTACATCCCTAACGTGTTCTCCCCCAATGGAGATGGGGTCAACGATTACTTTACGATCTATGGACGATTTAATCTCGTCAACATCGGGTACCTGAGAATCTTTGATCGTTGGGGCAACCAGGTGTTCGAGAAATTGGATATGCTGCCTAATATCCCTGATCAGGGTTGGGATGGTAAGTTCAACAACGAACCAATGCAACCAGGAGTCTATGCATTCTCTGCACGTCTGGATTATGAAGACGGTGTGTCAGAGTTTATACATGGGGATATCACTATAGTGAGATAACAGGCAATGGGCAATTTGCAATAGGCAATTTGCAATAGGCAATAGACAATAAGCAATTGGCAAAACACTAAACGCAATAGGCTTAAGTTATCAGAGGAAGTAAATAAAGAAATGGTGGAAAAACGATTGTTTTTCCACCATTTCTATTTTAAGATGGCGGCTACGCCGGGGAGGGTTTTGCCTTCGAGCAATTCGAGCATGGCGCCCCCACCGGTGCTGATAAAGCTCACCTGGTCGGCGAGGCCGGATTGTTCGATGGCGGCGGCGCTGTCGCCTCCCCCGATGAGAGAGAAGGCGCCCTCATGTGTGGCATCAGCAACGGATTGCGCGATGGCTTTTGTGCCATGAGCGAAAGCTTCCATTTCAAATACGCCCATTGGTCCGTTCCAAAGAATGGTCCTGGCTCCTTTGAGATGATCTGCGTATTCAAATCGAGCAGTGAGTCCGATGTCAAGGCCCATCCATCCATCCGGGATTTCATGGGACGGAACATTTTTATACAGTGCGTCGGCAGCAAATTTGTCTGCCGCAATGGTATCGGAGGGAAGCACAATTGTTTTTCCCAACTTATGGGCTTTTGCTAATAAGGCTAATGCCAGGTCAAGTTTATCTTCTTCCACCAGACTGTTGCCCACGTGACCGCCCTGAGCTTTAATGAACGTGAAGGCCATACCGCCGCCGATAATAATCTTGTCGGCTTTTTCCAGCAAGGCTTCGATGAGTAAAATCTTGTCAGAGACTTTGGCTCCACCCATGATGGCGACGTAAGGTCTGCCTGGAGCTTCCTGCACTTTCCGTGCATTATCCAATTCCTTTTGCATCAGGAAGCCGAATGCTTTGTGAGAAGCATCGAAGTGATCAGCGATGATAGCGGTGGAGGCATGCGCGCGGTGGGCGGCACCGAAAGCATCATTGATATATATTTCACCCAATGCAGCCATTTCTGCTGCCAATGCCGGGTCACCTTTCTCCTCCCCTTTATAGAAACGGGTGTTTTCGAGTAAAAGAATATCTCCCGGCTGCAAGGCATCAACTTTAGCTTTAGCCTCCGGGCCTACAACATCGTCATAGAAGGACACATGTTTTCCCAGTAATTGACTTAATGCAGGGATCACATTCGCCAGTGTATGTTTTTGGCGGTCAATGGTTCCGTCCGGGAGCAGTTTGGCCAGGGGGCGTCCGAAATGAGAGATGAGTACCACTTTGGCGCCATGGTCCACGAGATATTGAATGGTGGGTACAGCCCCACGTAGGCGGGTATCATCTGTCACTTTAAGGTCTTTGGAAAGCGGAACATTAAAATCCACTCTCACCAGGACTGTTTTGCCCTGGACATCCAATGCGCTGAGATCACCTTTCATATTGGCGTTGTTTATGATTCCGGAGTGATTTTATAAGCCAGTTCGGCGAGACGCGATGAATAGCCGGCTTCATTGTCATACCAGCCTACGATCCGCGTGATATCATTGTTGACTTCGGTCAGCAAGGAATCAAAGATGCAGGAGTAGGGGCTGCGGACGATATCTGATGATACGATCGGATCCACACAATAATGAAGGATACCTTTCATCCGGTTGTCGGCCACATTTTTAAATGCGGCATTGATTTCCTCTACTGTTGCCGGTTTTTCCAGAATAACGCTCAGGTCCACAACGGATCCAGTGACGACAGGTACCCGATAAGACATCGCGGCAAGTTTTTTTCCTATCGAAGGAATCACCTGCTTAAGCGCTGATGCGGCGCCCGTGCTCGTGGGTACTATATTCATGGCGGCCGAACGTGCTCTGCGAAGATCGCGGTGAGGAGCATCCTGGAGATTCTGGTCTGCGGTGTAAGCGTGGATGGTGATCATGGTTCCGGTGCGGATACCATATTCATCGGTCAACACCTTTACCATCGGAGCGAGGCAGTTGGTGGTGCATGAAGCGTTAGAAAAAACCGTTTCATTCGGGTCGATGTTGTCATCGTTGATGCCCAGCACGATCGTTGGAACGTCCTTGTCCTTGGCAGGCGCGCTGATGATCACTCTTTTGGCGCCATCAGGACGCACATGTAGGGAGGCTTTCTCACGGCTGGTGAATAGCCCTGTACATTCCAGAACGGTGTCTACTTCCAAACCCTTCCATAGTTCTTCAGGGTTTTTAATGGCGGTGATCTGGATTCGTTCATCATCTACGAAGAGCATATTTCCTTCCACGCGGATTTCATTGCGGGACATGCCCTGCGCGGAGTCATATTTGAGGAGGTGGGCCAGGGTAGCGGGATCGGTGAGATCATTGATCCCTACGATTTGAACACCCGGCATTTTATAGAGTTTTCGGAAGGTCAGACGACCGATTCTGCCGAAACCGTTGATTGCAATACGTTTTGCCATGAGGAATTGAGTTGTTCGTTTAAAAAAAGCAAGCCGCTAAAATACGAGCTAAACAGCAGAATACGGTATGAGGTTGAAATTTTGAACATTACATCACAATCAGGGATGAACTTCAATAGACTTCTATTGTATTGACAATCAGCCGCTCGGATGTTGAAACGGGGTTTATGTGAGGTTGATGGGGAATTTTTTTACGTGTGATTTTCAAAAAAGTATATTTTTGCCCTGCTTTTGAAGAAAGCGCCGATACAGACGGCCCCTTCGTCTATCGGTTAGGACGACAGATTTTCATTCTGTAAAGAGGGGTTCGACTCCCCTAGGGGCTGCAAAAGGCTCATAACCATTTCGGGTTGTGAGCCTTTTTTTATGGATGGATACAATGAAATGTAAATGGGATTTCCGGAACATGACCATAGCCTGTATTTGCCTACCTTCGCATTGTGATTCAGGATTTTATAAATACGTGAATCCGCACACCTGATCATCTTACGCTTATGCCTCATTCATGTCCGTACTTCGGTTTCTTTCGTAAAATCGGGATCGTAGTTGTCGCAGGTGTTTTTATCAGTTCAGGTTTAAAGGGTCAGGAATACCTCTTCCAAATCAACGACTTCAAGGCATCAGGAGCGAGTATCAATCTTATGGGAAGCACATCCGTAACTGACGGGAAGTTGAGATTGACTCCTGATAAACCCAGTCAGGTAGGTGCTTGCTGGTATAAGGCAAAGCAAATTGAATTTACGAATGGGTTTGAGACGGAATTTACCTTTCAGATCACCAAAGATGGCAGTACTGCATTGCCAGGTGATGGGTTTGCCTTCGTCATCCAGGCGCAATCCCCGGATATCACCGGCGGAACGGGAAATAATATCGGATATAAGAGTATACCTTATGCCGTAGCCCTGGAGTTTGACATCAAAGATGATAACGAGGGCAGCCGTAATCATGTCAATCTTTCTTTCTACAATCCGGAGACCAAAACATACCGGCAGTATGCCACAGTACATGAGATCCCGGAGATCACAGATGGCAAGCCGCACTTTACAAGAATCATCTACATGGATGGCCGTCTTCAGATATTCATGGATTCGTATTTATTCCCTGTGCTTTCTGTCAAACTGGATGTGGCAGCCAAGATCAATAGTCCGGATCACAAGGCCTGGCTTGGATTTACAGCCTCCACATCCAACCTCAGCGCCAATCACGATTTAGTATCGTGGTCCATCAAAGAATTTTCGCCTGAACCGGAAGATATCGCTGTGGATTCAGTCCGTGTGATTGAAAAGGGATCGGTGCAGGTGAAGAGCCGCAAACTCATGATCAATGTGTGGGATCACAATACGATCGATGGAGATATCGTATCGCTTAAGCTTGGAGACGAGTGGATCCTTACGGAGTATGAATTGACCGCTAAGAAAAAACAGATTGACCTCACTTTGCTTGGTTTTGGACAGGACCTCATCCTTTATGCCCACAACGTTGGGATGGTGCCTCCCAATACGGTGACCATCAGTGTATTCGATGGCGTTACGACCCAGCGTATCAGTCTCGAATCCAATATGCAGACCAGTGAATCCATCAAGATTGTATTTACAGGTGATGATGGGCAGTGATATGCAACAGTTCCAGGTTTAAAAACGATGGAGATCTTTGACTGGCAGGGGATTGAAATCCGTCAATCCGATGAGGTGCACAAAGTGGGTACTGATGCGGTCCTTTTAGGCGGTTGGATAAAACAAATCATTTCATCTGCAGATCAGGTTTTAGATATAGGTACGGGAACAGGTATTCTCGCTCTGCATGCGGCTCGTATATTTTCGAATGCACGGATTACTGCTATTGACATTGATGAACAGGCCACGGTATTGGCCAACAAGAATGCTTCCCAATCAGGTTTTGGAGAACGTATAATGGTCTTGCAAGGAAACATATTGCAACAAAATGTTTTGCTGCGAAAAGCTTTTGATCTGGTGGTGAGTAATCCGCCGTTTTTTCAATCCGAAATGCGGCCTGCGGGCAGCGCGAAGCAACAGGCAAAGCATCTGGATATGCCTGTCAGGCATTGGGTGCAAGCGATGTGCGATTGCACAAGTGAAGACGGTCATCTCTGCATGATCATTCCGGCTGAAGATGCACTATCATGGATCGCAGCAGCAAATCACCTTGGATGGTATGTTGCACACAAGGCGAATGTATTCTCATTTGCCTATGACGCCATGCCAAAGCGGTCGATGGTGCATTTCACACGCACCCTGCAGTCACCGGTATTTCAGCGCATCAATATCTATGCGGAGGAGAAACGGTATTCACAAGAATTCCTTGCGCTGACGGGTTTGCGACCTGCCAGTGAAGCCTAAAACTGCTCAACGGAAGTTCAGAAAAACAAAAAAGGTGAAACCTGTATGGTTGTCACCTTTTTTTTTTAATTCTCTGTCATCGCATTGTGTCCTGCCTCTTCGATGATCCGTTGTGCGACTTTGAGGATCGTATCATCTTCCAGGCAAACGATGCCGCCATCCGGGCCTGGCTGAATGTGTTGGGATACGATCTGACCGTTTTCATATTTCTTGGCTCCGAAATAGTTGCGGACCGTCTGCTCCTCAATGTTCAATTCATCGGCGATCCGCTTTACACTCCCTGTTGGCAGGGCATGTTTGATCCTTCTCAGTTCTTCGAAAGTGATATTCATACTTTTGAATATTGATTAAAAGTTGAAAAATTTATTGCCGATTGAAAGTTATGGGATAATCGGGAATTGAAGTAACTTTTTTTACAAAAAAGTTACCTCAATTACAGGATGGTATCTACCCCTACATAGGGCAGATTGAACGCATCGGCAACGCCTTTGTAGACCACTTTACCATTGACCACATTCAGGCCGTGACGCAGGGGTACATCCTGGCGGCAGGCATCCTTCCAACCCTTATCGGCCAATTTGATGGCGTAGGGGAGGGTGGCATTGGTGAGGGCTATCGTGGATGTGTAGGGAACAGCGCCGGGCATATTGGCTACACAATAATGTACTACTCCGTCGATCACAAAAATGGGATCGTCGTGGGTCGTAGGTCTGCAGGTTTCGATACATCCGCCCTGGTCTACGGCAACATCTACCAGGACTGTTCCCGGCTTCATTTCTTTGAGCATGTCGCGGGTGATCAAATTTGGTGCTTTTGCTCCGGGAATGAGGACGGCACCGATGATCAGGTCATGATTGCCGATGAGCTCGCGGATGGTGACCTCATTGGAGTAGAGGGTCCGTACATTCGGTGGCATGACATCGGAGAGATAGCGGAGGCGATTGAGGTTGACATCGAGTATGGTCACAAAGGCACCGAGACCCGCAGCCATTTTGGCGGCCTGGGTTCCTACAATACCGCCACCCAGCACGAGTACATTGGCTGGCGCTACGCCTGGTACACCTCCGAGGAGAACGCCACGTCCACCTTCCGGTTTTTCGAGAAACTTGGCCCCTTCCTGTACGGCCATACGACCAGCCACTTCGGACATTGGTACGAGAAGTGGTAAGGACCTGTCGGGCATTTCAACCGTTTCATAAGCGAGGCAAACAGCGTCGCTTGCGATCATGGCTTTGGTCAGGGGCTCGTAAGAAGCAAAGTGGAAATATGTAAAGAGCAATTGGTCTTTCTTTACCAGCGGGTATTCAACGGCAATGGGTTCTTTTACCTTGATGATCATTTCGGCAATGCCGTAGACTTCCTCAATGGTGTTCAGAATGGAAGCACCGCGTTGAACATATGCCTCATCGGTAAATCCGCTGTTGACACCGGCCCCTTGCTGCACATAAACTTTGTGGCCACGTTTGGTGAGTTCGAGGGCACCGGCAGGGGTGAGGGCTACGCGATTTTCGTTGGTCTTGATTTCTTTAGGTACACCGATGATCATAAGCGATGGTTGAATTTTAGGAGGGCGAAGTTATGTAATTCAGGGCAGAAAAGGCAGAATGGCAGAATGGCAGAAAATGGCAAAAAAAAGCCCGCTCCTTCGAGCAGGCTTAAGGTTAACTAAAACTAAGATCACACTTCTTATCTGGATGCAGCCGTGCGTATGGTTGCAGAA
>CAZYHJ010000010.1:0-7627 GCA_964646645.1 uncultured Saprospiraceae bacterium
CCGCTTTAATTATCTTGCTATCATTTAATTGATTTATCAAATTTAAGGAATCATGAGGAAGTGACAAATAGGTTGTTTTGATAAATTCCTGTCTGAGCATCGAATCGCCATTTTGCAATATATTCTTAAGTACCAAGTAATTATAATCATCCTCCCGACAAGAAATATTACTTTCATCTAAAGAAAGATAGTTCCCATTTCGGTTAAATAAACCAAAATCAAAAAGAAAAGGAGGCATAGAATCAGGAAAGCTGGAATCGTATCTCAGAACAGGGAAGCCATCAATATTTTTAGCTTTTACAAAAGATCTAACTGATTGAGCTGATTCCAATTTTGGTTCATGGTTCCTGGCAGTTAAAACTTTAATCTCTTTACATCCTATTATAAATAGAACCAAAGCAAACAAACTTGGAAGATGTAAATTAATTTTCATGAAAACATGTTTACGCGTCAAAATTAACCCCTGATCCCTCCCCCTTTTCTCAGGACAGAAGGATATACCAAAATAAATTCTCAGCATTGGAGGCATTTCTCTGCACTTACTGCTTATTCTCTACCAGATATTTCTTCAACATTTCCTCCACTTCATCCCACCGCTGTAAAATCTGTTCGTTCGTAAATCTAATCACTGTATATCCATACGCTTCAATATGTTCTGTGCGGATCATATCTTCCTCTTGTTGCCGTAAATGAATCTGTCCATCCAGTTCCACAATTAATTTCAGTACATAACAATGAAAATCAGCGATATAAAATTTTTTATACGTCGGACTCACCTGGCAGATGATGATATACTGCCTGTTGATCTTCAATCCTAACAGCCTGCGATCTCTGACTTTCTACCAGAAATAATCTTCTGCCGTCGTTGAATTCCGACGCATCTTACGCGCCAACGCACGGATTTTAAAATAAAATTTCTTCTCATTAAAGTGCTGGTGAAGCATTTGTGGAAATTAGGGGAAATAGACATACCAGGGAGATTTTTCTTTGTGGGGAAAGTAACTCACCCCGGACCCCTCTCTTTGGGCCTTACGGGAACTCACCCCGGACCCCTTTCTTTGGGACTTACAGAGGACGCACCCCCGCCCCTACCTTGGCACCTACGGGGAACTCACCCCCGCCCCCTCTCTTTGAGTAGAAGCTTCCGTACGCATATGTTACAGGCAAAAGAGGGGAGGTATGTCTTGTGGGGGCTGGTGGCGCGGGTCCTACCCGCCACCAGCCCTCTTTTCTATTGCTATTCCTGTCTCTATGCACCTCCTTCCGACACAGCCATATCACACCTCCCCTCTCTTTGCCATAGCTGTAACCTCTATACTTATTGTCTCCTAAGAGAGGGGGCGGGGGTGAGTTCCCCGAAAAACCATAAAGGGCGGGGGTGAGTTCCCCGAAAATTATTCTCCAGCAGGAGGTGTCTTCATCAAAGAGCCGTCTTTCACAAAATCATACAACGTCAATCCGCGGATCTCATACAACGCCATCCAATACTGCTGCAAAGATTGCAGATATGATCTACGGGCGGCTTCCTGAGCTGTGAGGGCGATATTGAGTTCGGTCACATCGATTTTACCAATGAGGTATCGCTGATAGGAAATTTCATAACGCTTGCGGGCAGCTTCAAGAAAACGCTCGGCGATGTCGGTGTTGCGGCGCACAAGTTCAAATTGCTGGGCCTTCAAGACCACGGTGCGTTTGAAATTTTCGCGTTCCTGGTCTATTTGTCGCTGTTGAAGTTCGAGGTTTGCTAATGCAACTTCACGTCGTGCCTTGGATTTACCCCAATCCGCGATGGGTACTGATATGCCGAATGTCACTCGTTCCTGGTCAATGGGATCCTGGTAGGCAAGATTTAACTCGTCACTTGTCTGTGTTAAACCAAAATTACCGTCCAAACGGGCGGTGATACCTGTTTCTCCTTTGGCTTGTTCGACGCTTCGGTTGGCTTCAAGTAATCTTCGTTCAAAACCCACGACTGTGCTGCGGTTTTGCATGGCATAGGCCAGGGCTTTGTCGCTATCAATGATGATTTCAGGCAGATTATAGGGTGGAACAAGATCAAAAGAAATGTCTCCCTGCAAATCAAGAAAATCCCGCAAGCGCTCCGCATTGGTCTGCATCTGCAACTGTGCCTCTGCAAGTCTTGTTTCGGCGGACATGGCATTGAGTTCTACCTGAATCAAATCTGTCTCCGCAATCTTACCCACTTCATATCGCCCTCTGGACAACACTAATAAAGTATCCGCATTGATCTTGTCTTGTTCTGCCGCCTTGGCATCCAGTTGGCTGGTGAGCAGGTTGAAAAACAACTGGGCTGCCTGGCTGGCTACCGCTTCCATTTGTTCGCTATATGCTTTTTCACTCTCCTGGTAATTGACCGGTTCGATTTTCTTGCGCCATTTCATGGCATTGTACTGAAAGAGCGGTTGAGAAAATCCGAAACGGAATGGATTGGATAGATATGATTTCGAAGCCGGGTTACCTTCTGTGGCGAATAAATCCAATCGACTCAACCCACTACCGAGATAGACCGTTCCGCCGGTCAGCGAAATATCCTGTTGCAGTGAAAGGTCTACCGCATTTTCCATGTACGCCCTATCCACATATACGACAGCCCCATCCGGCTGCGTCACCGGTTCGATCGACCGGTTAAAGAGCGGCAGGGTATTGGCACTCAATAAAATATTGGGTTTGAAATCCGCAAGGAAGGTCTGATAGGTCCAATAACTGCTCTTCCACCGTGTGGCAGCCAGTAATGCATCCGGTGCATCGCTTTGCGCCAGGGCAACAATTTCATCCAGTGTCAACGTATACGTCCCTTGTGCCTTTAAGGCAGTAGTCCATGTCAGGCAGTAAATAATGATTCCGGGTATAATTGATTTTATCATACGCTTGATATATAAAACATAAAATTCAATTTAGCGAATAGAGTATATTAACCGATTAGTAAAAATTTGCCGCGAATTTTCGCGAATTCACGCGAATACTATTTCACTATTCAGTTTCGCATACCCGATGTCTTTACCATTCAAAATGAAGTTATCGCCACGAATTTTCGCGAATTCACGCAAATACTATTTCACTATTCAGTTTCGCATACCCGATGTCTTTACCATTAAAAATGAAGTTATCGCCACGAATTTTCGCGAATTCACGCGAATACTATTTCATTCAACCTTGTATCAGAAAGGCAACTAACCTTCTCCTTAAGACTCGGTTCTCTATGCCCTCTGCTCTATGCTCTATGCTCTATGCCCTCTGCTAATCGGTTCTCAACGCCTCAATCGGATCCAACTTCGCCGCTTTTTGCGCAGGAAAAATTCCAAACGCCAGACCAATCGAAGCCGCAACACCAAAGGACAATGCAATCGACCACCAGGAAATAATCGTAGGTATATCTGCTGCGGTGGAGATGGCTCTCGCCGCCGCAATACCAAGAAACACCCCGATCAATCCACCGATGGTACTGACGATCACGGCTTCAATCAGAAACTGAAATACAATATCATTCTCTGTAGCACCCAATGCGCGGCGCACACCGATCTCCCTGATGCGCTCATAGACGGAGGCCAGCATGATGTTCATGATGCCTATTCCACCAACCAGCAATGAAATACCCGCTATCACGGCAAGGACGAGATTAAAAATATCCTGTGTCTTCTGCTCTTGCTGTAAGAGTAACTCCGGAATCTCCATTTCAAAATCAACCTGTCCGTCATGACGACGCTTCATCAATTTTGAAATCACCTCTGCGGTGGACTGCAGATATTTAGATTCGTGCACACGCACCACTAATCGATCGATCTGTTGCATTTCAATATCCTCCGCATTTCGTCCTTGCCGTCCTAAATATTCTTTTTTGATTTGTGACCGATCTCCAAAACGGATGAGGGAAACATCCAGCGGAATAAAAATATCCGCATTCAGGTCTCTTAGCCCCAACGATTGTAAGGCCTGGCGCTCTGCCACTCGTTTTTCCAGGACGCCTACGATCGTGAAATAATTGGTTCCGCATTTGATGGACTGACCAATCGGATCCTTCCCGCTAAACAACTTCGTTTCTATGTTTTTCCCAATCACACAAACCGGCAAAGCCTGCTGCAGATGTTCTTCCGTAAACAAGGTCCCTTTCGCAGCAGAAAGCTGGTTTAACTCAAAGAAGGAATTGGTAATCCCTACGCAGCGGATCTCGAGTATTTTTCCATTGTAGATGGCTTTTGTTTTTCGAATAATTTCGGGGCTGACGAGTTCGACAGAAGGAATGGTCCTGATCACTTCCACATCCGCAATAGACATACCGGGAGCCCAGGGATCGAGTTTATTCTCATTTCCCGCCGTGGTGGCAGCGGCTTCTGCTTCAGCTTCTTCTTCGTTATCCGCATCAGGTGCCTTGTGCGTAAATACAATGTTGTTGGTGCCGATCAGGCGCATCTGATCCAGGATGAATTGTTTTGCGCCGGTACCGATGGCCAACATGGCGATGACTGCGGCTACGCCAAAAACAACCCCCAGCGCGGTAAGAATACCACGCAGTTTATTGACCATCACACTTTGGACGGCCATGTTAAACAGGAAGATCAGTCTTTCTTTCATGCGTTGCTATTTACCATCTGTCATTAGAAAATGATGATGGTGGTGCCACCTTCCTGTTCCTGAACCATTTCATCTGCCTTCACCGTCCTGGCACGCTCATTTTGGATGCGCATCCGTTCCGCAAGTTCAGCTTTTAGTTTAGCTGTGACACTTTCTTTATTGGCAGGATCGATATAAGAAAAAGAGAGGTCATCGGATCCTTCCGGTGTATTGAGGCTGACCTGATCTCCTTTTTGAAGGCCGGCTGCAATGCAAATCGAAAGATCATTTGATGGCCCCGTGACGACTTCCTGTTTGGTAAATCCTGTTTTGGTTTTCAAATAAACAAAACTCACACTATCCACCTGGATGGCTTCAAGTGGTACTTGCAAACTATTTGGTATAGAATCAACCAGGATTGAAATACCTGTGGTCATCGCAGGGCGTAGTAAGGAATCGATGGATTCAAGCAATACCACTACTTCAAAGACCTTGGTATCGAAGTTTCTCACTTGTTCCCCAATATTAGCTTTAGTCAAAACAGTGCCTGGAAATTCTTTTCCCGGAAAGGCATCAATACTCACTTTTGCTTTTTGTCCAGGCAATACTTTGGTGATATCGACCTCATTGATGTAAACTTTAGTAATCATTTCGGTGAGATCGGGCAATTCCGCGATGACCGGATCCCATGCTGATACCTGTGACCCGGGTCCGCGTTTTCCATTCCAATCGCGCGCATAGATGACCATACCGCCCTTGGGCGCCATGACGGTCATTTGGTTTTGCAATTCCAGCAGCCGATCCAGTCTGAATTGTTGTTGCCTGAAGGAAGCATTGATCTCTTCAATTTTAGCAATCGACTTTTCTTTAGAAAGTATGAGTTTGTTCTCGAGTTGGCTCATCTCACGCTGTGATCTTTCGAGATCCAGGCGGGCTTGTTGCTTGATCGCTTCCGGTTCGTACTTGCTGAGTTCGAGGGTGATCTCTTTTTCCTTCAGGGAGTACCGTACATTGATCAATTGATCCCGGAGGCTGCGCATCTCGATAGCGGTGTCGATTTTAGCCTGGTCCAGTTGGGTGGTGATTTTATCAATTTCGGCCTGGGATTCTTTGATTTTACCATCCAATTCGGTGCGGTCCAGGGAGGCGATAAATTCTCCTTGCTTGACCACCGTTCCTTCGGGTACAAGATTAGCGATTGTGACCTGGTACAGACCAACGGATCTGAGACCATCCGGGCCTTTGATCTTTTCAGATCGTCTGGCCAGAAGTTCGCCGGGGGCATTGATATTGACGGACATTGGGCCTTCTTTGACCTCAGCGTAGAGATTTTCGATGGTACTGGTCTTCTTGGAGGGTCTGGTCAGTAAAAAAATGGCCAATGCGAGCAGAGGGAGACCAATGAAGGTGAAAAGCCGGATTCGTTTCATATTGATGAAAGGGGTAAAGAGGAATACACTGTTGTAAAAAACAGCATTTAATTTGGATTTATTGTCTTTTGACCAAAAGAATAAAGTAGGTTTCGATCAGTAGCGGCAGGGACTGCATGAAACCTGCAAAAAGTTATATCAATGCACCTACAATTAGACCGCCGGATTGTAGATTTGTTGCCACAACCATAACCTGATATGTCACACATCATCAACTTTTCCGCAGGACCTTCCATTCTCCCCAAATCTGTCTTTGAAGAAGCCTCCCGGGCCGTCCTCGACCTCAACGGCACCGGCCTCTCTATTCTGGAAGTATCTCATCGCTCCAAATATTTCGAACCCATCCTCCATGAGGCGATGGACCTGGTCCGTCAATTGATGGGTCTGCCAGAAGATTATGATGTGCTGTTTCTCACTGGCGGGGCGAGCACACAGTTTTTTATGTCGGTCATGAACTTGCTTCCGGAAGGTAAAAAAGCCGCTTATGTGGACACCGGTGTCTGGTCCACCAAAGCCATTAAAGAAGCTAAAATGCTTGGTAGCATCGATGTCATTGCCGGTTCGTCAGACAAGAACTACAACTATATCCCAAAAGGATATGCCATCAGTTCGGACTATGAGTACCTGCACCTCACCAGTAACAACACGATTTACGGTACGCAATACCAATCTTTCCCGGACAGCCCGGTGCCGATTGTATGCGATATGTCATCAGATATTTTTTCCAAACCCATTGATATCAACAAGTTTGGCCTGATCTATGCCGGCGCACAAAAAAATCTTGGCCCTGCAGGTGTCACCCTGGTGATCGTCAGGAAAGATATGTTGGGCAAAATCAATAAGACGCTGCCCACCATGCTGCGGTATGAAACTCATATTCAAAACGAATCCATGTACAATACACCTCCGGTTTTCCCGATTTATGTATGTATGCTGACCATGCGTTGGTTGAAAAACCTGGGCGGCCTGGCAGCTATCGAAAAAATCAATGAACGAAAGGCCAAATTGGTGTATGATGTGATCGATTCCATACCGTTCTACCTGGGGCACAGCGTACCGGAGGATCGCTCACGCATGAATGTGACCTTTAACCTGGAAGATGCCGAACTCAACAAGGAATTCCTCACCTATTGTGAAGAAGCCGGTTGTGATGGATTAAAAGGGCACAAATCAGTGGGTGGATTCCGCGCATCCATTTACAATGCCATGCCGGAAGATGGCGTGAAAATATTGGCTGAAGTCATGAAAGAATTTGCCCTGAAACATGCGTAGTCGTCAGACCCGAACCTCTTTCAGGTTCCAGGGCATACACCTCCCACTTTTAATCATCGAAGAACCCCGATACGACGCAAGGGTATCGATTGGCAAAACATCGGCATACCTGCGCATACCTTATACCGCGCCGAGGGAATTCAAACACGAAAAACTCACCTGGGCCAAGAAATGGCTGCTGGAAACCCTCACGGAAAAACCGGATCTCGCCGCGCGATGGAAGCCTAAGGAATATCGTACAGGGCAGGAAATACGAACAGCGTTTAAAACTTACGAACTCCATTTATCAACCAACAATGCCCGGTCAACAGGCACAGTGCATGTGGACAATAAACAGCTCGTGCTGAGCCTGCCCA
>CAZYHJ010000010.1:7637-15533 GCA_964646645.1 uncultured Saprospiraceae bacterium
CTCTACCTCAACTTACCCCGGCTCGGGGTCAATGATTATTATACCCGGGACTTTATCACCACGCTGATATCAAAAGGGATCGCCACAGATTTACTCGATCCTTTCACAGATCGCGTGCATGCCTATAACCGTATGCACTTCCGCGAACAAATCAACGGAGTGCGCTTAAAGTATGTACATAGCCGCTGGGGCAGTTGTGCCAATACTGGCAACCTCAACTTTTCAACCAAGATCCTGTTGGCTCCTGAGCATATCATGGATCACATCATCATCCATGAACTGGCTCACCTGAAAGAAATGAACCACGGTCCGCGATTCTGGAAGTGGGTGGAAAAAGCAGATCCGAATTACCTGCGCCATGAGGCGTGGCTGAAGAAGCATGGGGATAAGCTTGACTTTTGAGCAGAGAGCATAGGGCATAGAGCATAGAGCGATAAGTAATAGGCAATTGGCAATAGGCAAAGTTCAATAAACCCAAAACTGTTTCTAATTGAAGTCCCCTTCAGGCGTCGTGCTGAGCGGAGTCGAAGTAGGATTTAGGGGCAAACGGGGCAGAGAGCGTAAAGTAATAGGCAATAGGCAATAGGCAAAGTTCAATAAAGCTAAAACTGTTTCTAATTGAAGTCCCCTTCAGGCGTCGTGCTGAGCGGAGTCGAAGTAGGATTTAGGGGCAAACGGGGCAGAGAGCGTAAAGGAATTGGCAATGGGCAATAGACAATTGGCAATTTGCAATAAGCAATAAGCAATAGGCAATAGGCAATAGGCAATAGGCAATAAGCAAAATATTGTGGACTGGTGAAGCAGGCAGGGGCTTGAAAGTGTGTCCAATTTATTTTTTACCAACGACATCACCTTTAAATGTATCGAATACTCCAATTAGCATTCTTTTGTCTCCTCATATCTTGTAAAAACGAGTCTGAATCTCATACCTCCTCTGCTGAGGATCCGAAATCAAATGATATTCTTTTTCTTCAGCGATCTTATCCATCAGGTACAATTGATCCTGAGGGATACAAGACTGCACGTCAATACAGGCAAGAAAAACTAGCAGCACAATCTTCCAGACAAATACTTTCCGCGTGGGAATTTAGTGGGCCGACAAATATTGGCGGACGAATTACGGATGTTGAAATCTTAAGGTCGCAACCAAATACATTTTATGCCGCTGCAGCATCTGGAGGTATTTTTAAATCCGTAAACAGTGGCAATAGCTGGACCCCCATATTTGACGATGAACTTGCCCTGGCCATCGGAGACATGGCGATCGCTCCTTCCAATGAAGAGATCATCTATGCCGGTACTGGAGAACCCAATGCGGGTGGTGGTTCTATCGCCTATGATGGTTATGGGGTGTACCGATCAGATAATGGTGGCAACACCTGGAATCATCTTGGTCTCGAGGATGTGGGGTCTGTTGGGAAAATCATCGTGCATCCCACCAATCCGGATATTGCCTATGTAGCCGCGATGGGACATCTCTTTGCCAAAGGACCCGATCGCGGACTGTATCGCACTACGAATGGAGGTCAGCAATGGGAAAAAATACTGTTCATCAATGATTCGACCGGAATGATTGACCTGGCCATTCATCCGGAAAACCCTGATATCCTTTACGCCTGTGCGTGGCAGCGAGTTCGGAAGGCAGGATCAAGAATATATGGAGGTATATCCTCAGGTATTTATAAGTCAACTAATGGAGGAGACACCTGGCAAAAACTCACATCGGGTCTTCCGGAATCTGCTGGTCGTATTGGTATTGCTATTTCACCGTCCAGCCCAAATATGCTGTATGCGATGGTGGAACAGGAGATCAGCGGATATCTCAAAGGCGTGTATACTTCAGAGAATGATGGAATCAACTGGTCCAGGTTGACCACAACGGAGATTCATGATCCACCTTACATGTATTGGTTTGGAAAGATCTATGTCCATCCCACAGATCCGCAGACCGTGTATCTCACGAGCCTGGATATGTTTAAAAGCACCAATGGGGGAAACAACTGGGCGGAGACTTTTTCCTTTGTTCATGCGGACCAACATGCCATCGCATTTCATCCTGAGGATCCTGAAACCGTGTTGATCGGAAACGATGGCGGGGTCTATCTCAGCCATGATGGCGGGGACTCCTGGATCCATTTAAACACGCTGCCCATCACCCAATTCTATACATGCGAAATTGACTACTCATTTCCGGAGCGTCTTTATGGCGGCGCTCAGGACAACGGCACGGTCAGGACACTGACCGGAAATTCATCAAATTGGAACCGCATATATTATGGTGATGGATTTAGGGTGCGTGTTGACCCAACCGACAATAATTATGTTTATGCTGAATATCAATATGGTGAATTCGCCAGATCCATCAATGGTGGACTTTCCTTTCAGCCAGGGCTGAATGGCGTAAGTTCCTCAGACCGGTTCAACTGGAATACACCGTATATACTCGATCCCAATCAACCGGAGATATTGTATCTGGGGAGTCATCGGTTGTATAAATCTGAAGACAGGGCTGTGACCTGGAATGCTATTAGTCCCGATCTGGCACAGGCTCCTTCACACATCGGATTTGAAGTGGGAACGATCACCACGATCAGTGTATCACCGGTTAATCCTCAAATCATCTACGTGGGAACGGATAATGGCAATGTACAGGTAACTACAGATGGAGGTACAAACTGGACATTGGTTTCAGGCTCACTTCCTGACCGCTGGGTGACCAGTGTATTGGCGGACCCTAAAGATGAGTTGACTGCGTATGTCACATTTTCAGGATACAGATATGGTGAATCTGTTTCACATATATACAAAACCATAGATGCCGGTGCATCATGGATAGATATATCAGGCGATCTGCCGGATATGCCGGTCAATGAGATCATCGTGACACCCGCGCTTGGAAATCTCTACATCGCTACAGACATTGGAGTGTTGAATTCAACAGATGGCGGTTTGCATTGGGAACTTGTTGGCACGGATATGCCTAATCTGGTGATTACGGATCTCACGTACCATGATGAAGAGAATCTTTTGGTGGCCGCTACCTATGGCCGGGGCATGTATCGGATACATCCGGAGGATGAAATCACTTCCACATCCCAACTCACTATTGAACAAGATTTCAACCTCAATGCCTTTCCAAATCCATTCCGGGATCAAATAACCATTGAATGCAGATTGCAACTTAAGCAATGGATAACCATTGAACTCGTTGATATTTCCGGAAAAACGATTCTTAGCATTTTTAAGGGCGAGTTAACAAAAGGTATTCATTATTTTAATCAGAATGCCAATGCGATTCCTGAAGGAATGTACTATTGTTGTATGAAAGGTGAAATTCAATCAAATCAAGCTGTCATTTTAGTTTGGAAGTATTAATTTTTTTATTAATATCTTGTTTATTAGGCGATACTGTAGGAAGCAATATTATGCATTAGCTTAAATATAATTATAACCAATGAGGCAACTCATTAAAGATTATTAAAAGTAATCGGGCAAGATTAATATTAATAGCATTTGAATTCCTCTAAATCTTTACTATAGTAGTAATTCTTATAGCCATCCGTCCCAAAAGGGATAAATAATTTACGAAACATAACATACTTGTTATTGCACAATTGAATTTGAAATATGACCCATTCTGGATAATTTACACCCTCTCCGGTATTATATTCAAGTAAAACTCCCAGATAGAGATATTGTTGATGAATATATAGGTCAGAAAAAGTGACATGCAAAAGATGGTTTTCATTCAGCACAGGAGTTTTGGTATAATGTTTATACTTAACCTCAAATGTATTCCTAATCTTCAACAGATCATAATACTTTGAAACTCCAATGCTATCTGATAATTGCACTTCACTTAACTCATCAATATTATTTATACTTAATGCCCCTCTTTTTAAAAGCGTGTCAATGGTGATAACAATGCTTTCAAAATCTTTAGTAGGCATGTGAAATATGGATCTATGCTCCAATTCACTTCTATTGTCCCTAAGAGCTATATCAAATGCTTTATTATAAATATACTCAACATTGTCCATTGCAATAGGTGATGACTGGAAAAATCTATGGCTAATGTCTTGCGAAATTAACTTTGCCCCATTCAGTGGTATGAATGAGGTAAAATAAATAACATATAATTTTAAATTCATTTAATCACAATTAATTAATACATTATTAATATTTCCCTGACCTGTAGTTGCATTTAAATAATCATAATATAATGACATTACATCCGATGTTGTCAAGTTTATATAGGTATATACTTCAGGAGGAAAACCAGTCAAAACCAAACCCACAAAATCATCGTAAGTTCCAACCCCACCATTCATTTGAATCAAGCCATCAATCATAATGTCTAAATAATGCTGAATCATTATTGCATGCTCATTTGGAGTTACGTCCTCTCCATATATCTCATATGCTAATTGATTCAAAGCTACAAGATAAGTTAAACCATTTCCATTCCAATTATAGTCCTCAAGCAATCTCCTTTGAATATCCGCATGAACTAACTCATGCTGTAATGTCTCAAAGGCAAATCGGCTACTTGCAGCATTACAGAGCTTTGTGTTAATCGTTAAATTAACAGTTCCTCCAATAACTTCAACAACAGCAACAGAAGATGGATTGTAATTCTGTGCTATACTAAAATCAAATGCTCTGACAAATAGTGGCGATTCGGTGTCTTCGTCAAATCCTGAAAGAATGTCACATACTAATTCACTTCCAAATGGACCATTCATCATTGCTTCAAACACACAATAATATTTTGGGCAACTATTTGAAAAATTTTGAACAATCAATATTTTCTCCTCTTCTGCCATGACCGAATAAAGTTCATCCATGCTACTGATACCATTCGATTGACAGGCATTGGAAATTGCATTACCCAGGATATCCTCACTTGTTCGTGCGAAATCACAAACATCTAAGATGTTATTATTTTGGAATAATTGATAAATCTCATCTGCAATATTCTGACTCGTTGATATGCATTGGATTTCTTCGCTCGTTAACCCTAATACGTCACCCAGATAGTAGCTGGTAGCGCATGCTGGTCCTTCATTCTCATCCCCAATCACTGGTCCTCCTCCCGGATTTTGAATAAAATCAGAAATCTCCCAAATGCAATTAAGATCCATCGATGCATATAGATCATTGACATCCCAGTTTGTACCATAGGTATCATTCATCCAAATCGCTGCTTGCAGCATTTGTTTTAGCTGCCACTCAGTAAACACACTCGACAAATTCAAGATCACATTATTTCCGCCCCCACCTCCGTTTCCTCCAAATCCAAAACCACCAAATCCATCAAATCCCGATCCTCCACCGCCGCCTGTTCCTCCTGTCCCTCCACCGCCGCCTGCTCCTCCTGTTCCTCCTGTTCCTCCTGCGCCCCCAGTCGATCCTGTTCCAGCTATGGAACCGGAGCCCCCATTGGATTGAATGCTTTTAAAAAACCCTTTCACGACTTTCCAAACATCCCCTGCTGCTCCGGCTATCCATTCCCAAATATTATTTTTCCACCTTGGGCATTTAGGTGCTTTTGTCCTTGGAAGTATAGATGCTATCGTAACTGTATCAATATATGTCCCAAAAACAGAACTACATCCACACCCTGAAATAACTCCATCCTCAACAACGGTCACTCCATAGGTATCCTCCTCGTCATAAAACTCCCATATGAGGCCTGAAAAATTTGAAATGGAAGGAAAGCTATCCGTTAGATACTGAGTAGTATCTGCCTGGAAAAAGAGTACATGCATCTGTATTTCACTCAGACTGTCCTCAAAGAAAACAACGTAAGCATCCAGGAAAGGATCAATCATAATCACTGAATCCGCAATAGGCACAAGAACCACAGTGCTGGAATCATTCAATATAACTTCATTAGCAGCACCCCATGCAGGTTCTAGTCCCTGCCAGTCATTTTGATTCACTTCAAACCTACCAATGGATTTGTCCTGTTTTCGTTGAAAGAACTCTTTACTTTCCTGAATACTAACAGACCTTTGTGAGTTGAAAACCACATCATTTTCAGGCTGAATCACTTCATCCTTTTTACACCCTATAGAGGTAACAAAAGCCAGGCTTAAGATTAACGTTAAAAGCCTGTAAATTTGTGCTTTAAATCTTTCCTGGAATCTGGAATCTGGAATCTGGAGCCTGAGCGCTGCAACATTGGTTTCATGGTTTAATTTTCTTTATTTTAGTCAAATTATGTGCCATTCTTTAAAATACAATAGCTTAACAATGCTTCTTTTCCTTTTTATCCATTTCGCTTGTTCATCCCCCGGGCAATCCCCTACTACTCCCAATAAGAAGGACACTCAAGAAGTATCTAACCCCTACTACTCCCGAACCGACACCGCCAAACTCAATGTTCCTGAAGCTGAGTGGAAAAAAATTCTTCCTGCAGATGTATACCGTGTCGCGCGGGAACAGGGCACTGAATATGCATTTACAGGCAAGTATTGGGACTTTGAAGGTATAGGCACATATTACTGCGCAGTGTGTGGCAATGCATTGTTTAAATCCGAAGGTAAGTTTGCCAGCGAGTGCGGATGGCCCAGTTTCTACGAACCTATCCGCTCTAATGCCGTTACCTATCATGAAGACCTTTCACACAACATGGTACGTATTGAAGTCAATTGCAGTCGATGTGATTCACACCTGGGACACATTTTCGATGATGGTCCGCCACCGACTTACAAGCGGTTTTGTATGAATTCGATTGTGCTGGAGTTTGAGCCGGATTGATCTAAACAGCTGTGTTCATCTGGAGCCCATTAATTTAGGGTACAAATCGCAGCATGCTTGCTTGAGAAAAGTATTATATTGGGTTGTCACTCTGCTATTTTTAACCCAATACCAACTCATCCATGAAAGCACTCATCACGCTTTTATTTCTAAGCCTGCACGGATTTCTGTATGGCCAGTACAAAATTTACACCGACCTGACCAACCTCTTTGGTCAGCAAGTTATTGAAACCCACGACGGAGGGCTATTGCTTGTGGCAGGCGAAGATTGTTATACTCCCGGCTCCATCACCATAGAAGGATGCATGTATGCGCTTCATCTCGTCCGGACCGATAATGATGGTGATACCTTGTGGACCCGAAGAATAGGATTTTCAGGAAACCTCCTTCATATCCAGGAGAATACTGATGGCAGCTTTACGCTATTTACAGTGGTATTTGACAATTATGAATGTGATGAAACTGGTGTGGGATTATTTGGCTTTGCGGCTATAAGAATCCTAAATCTTTCGTCGGACGGAGTACTCCAAAGCACTGCCCAATTCCCATCCACATGTGAAATGATACTAAAAGATGTCATACCTGTAAATGATTCTTTATTTGCCGCACTCGGCATGTATTCAAAACCAATTTATTGGGATTCCCAGGAAGAAGGCCGTTTAATGATCATGAATAAGCATGGTGATATAAAAAGCGAACTCATCATGCCAGGACTGGATTGGGACAGAGGATGGTTATTGCCTGTCCAAAAAGATACTTTTGAGGTTCTTTTCATTGATACTTCAAATGTGATCCATCTGGTCCGGTATAACACCCAATTAAATGAATTGCAGCATTTAGAAAATGGAGAGGACTACCAGCCATGTTTTAGTTCATTTTATCGAATGGAAGTCCTAAAATTCGATCCCCAGGCAATTTGGATTACCTGTCGTGAAAAATCAGGCAATGATCGCTTCTACCATGTAGCCCGATTTGACGCTCAATTACATCTGCAATCCAGTCATACCAATACTTTTAATGCCATCACCAACACAGTGGAGTTGCCTGATGGAAAATTCATGGTTGGTGCTAGCGGGACAAACGATCCTATCACCTCCCTTAATACTACATTGGTCTACCTGGATGCCGAAG
>CAZYHJ010000010.1:15543-59813 GCA_964646645.1 uncultured Saprospiraceae bacterium
CAATCTTCCATTGTTGTAGCGGCCCCTGATATAGAGAGACCCACCCAAATACTCTTGATGTCAACCGATAGTATCGTTGTTGCCGGAAACATCAACTGCTGCAATATGCATGATACCATCGGCCCCGGAAAATCATTCTTGCTCTTTGAGCGCTTTATGACAACTTCAACGACGGATCTTTCCGGGAAATCCTATTTCTCTGTTTTTCCAAATCCGTCAACTGAGGAAATCTTTGTAAAACCTTCCGAATCGGGTGATTCTTTGCCTGATGCAATGTTTATCTATGATCCTTTAGGAAGACTTGTAAAAAGCCAGGCTATTGACGAAAAAACTCCTTCCATAAGTATTTCAAGCCTGAATTCCGGAGTATATTTTTATGTCTTAACACTTGAAAATGTGCCTTTGGCTGTCGGCAAGTTTGTGAAACGCTGAGATCAATTGTCTCAAATTCCCCTAATTTTGTTCCCATCATGGACAATTCCAATCATTCCCTGGAGGACCGCATCGGGGAAAAACTTGCGGAATATCAAAGCAAAGGCCTCTCCCCTTTCGTCAGCTCCTCTTTCCAGTCGCACAGTCTTCCCTTGCTCCATATCATCAGCCGTTTTGCTCCGGAGACCCCGGTGTATTTTCTCAACACGGGCTTTCACTTTCCGGAGACCATGGCGTTCAGACATGAGATCGCGGACCTGATGGGGCTGAATATTGTTGATGTGATCTCACCGGTGTCTAAAGCAGGACAACGTGATGCGCAGGGACGATTTTTCTTTGTGGATAATCCGGACCACTGTTGTTATCTCAACAAAGTCCTGCCGATGGAACCGATCATCGCGCAACATGATGTGTGGATCAATGGTGTGCGCAGGGATCAGACAAAATTTCGCGCCAGCCTGCAGGAAGAAGAACCACTCGCCGATGGTAAAATCCGTTATCACCCCATGCTCGACTGGACCTCCAAAATGATCTGGGATTACCGGCAGGAATACAAGTTGCCCGAACATCCCCTGGAAGCCAAAGGCTATCTCAGTATCGGATGTATGCCATGCACACGCTCCTTTGAGGAGTCACAGGATACGCGCGGTGCACGTTGGGCCGGGATGAAAAAGGAAGAATGTGGTATACAGACGGAATTTGTAAAAACGAAGTCATAGATGAAAGATGCCAGATGGAAGATGCCAGACGAAAGACGTGAGACGTGAGACGTGAGATGTGAGATGTGAGAGGTAAATTTCAATTTATAATGTATGCTTTACTATATCGATCGCTTAATCACCCAATAAACTCATAAACCCATAAACTTATAAACCCATAAACTCATAAACCCATCAACGCTAACCTCCTAAGCTTCTAATCTCCTAAGCTTTAACCATTCCAAATGAAGATCCTCATCACCGGCGGAGCCGGATACATCGGATACAGTGTCGTCAAGAAATTGCTGGAAGATGTGGATAATCTCCACTCCATCACCATTTACGACAACCTGTCAAGGCGCAATTTTAGTTTCTTCACGGAGGCTAAATTTGATCACAAGCCGGTCAAGTTGATTCAGGGGGATATTCTGGATGGACGCACGCTCGGGAAAGCACTGGCAGGTATTGATTGCGTCATTCATCTCGCGGCTAAAGTCACAACGCCGTTTGCGGACTCCGATGCACACTCGTTTGACCAGATCAATCACTGGGGCACGGCACAGCTCGCCTACTCCATAGAAAAGTCGTCTGTGTCCAGGGTCATCTACATGAGCAGCATCGCCATCTATGGACATCATGATTCTCCGCTGCAGGAGGAACTGACCCCGGCGCCGAATTCATTTTACGGTCGTTCGAAATGGGATGGGGAGCGCCAACTGGATGTATTGCGCCGCGACCGCGAAGTGTTCATCCTTCGTTCCGGAAATGTGTATGGCTACAATCCTTCCTACCGAATCGACGCCGTGGTCAACCGGTTTATGTTTCAGGCCAATTTCCTGGGCAAGATCACGATCAATGGCAGCGGGGACCAGCACCGAAGTTTTATACATGTGGATAAACTGGCAGATGTGACGACGCGCGTTGTGGATGGAAAAGTGAAGCCCGGGACATACAATGTGGTGGAACACAATTTTTCCATCAATGATGTGGCCAGCAGCGTAAAAACCCTCTACCCTGGCCTTGACATTATCCACGCCAACTACAATCTCCGGATGAAAGACATGATCACCGCTGTTCCCTGCCGTATCTGTGACCAGATCACCATTCCTTCAAAATCATTTGACCAGGAGCTCCTGGAATTTAAGTCGAGGTTTTCCTTTTAATTAATTCTATCTGTTTCGACATTTCACCCCCTTTGCCCCCTGAAGGGGGTACCTGCATAATTCAGTTTTATTTCCTCCGATCCTCCATTCTTCTGCCTTCTGCCTCTGGCCTCCATTGATTTTATCCCCGCTCAACGTCCCACAAACCCATAAACTCATAAACCCATAAACTTATATACCTATAAGCCCCTGATAACTACCTCCTTACATATATCCTTTTCGCCCGGCACCCGTTTTTATATCAATTTGGCTGATTTTCAACCCTTTAATGTTGAACCAAACAGGTTTTTTCGGCATTTATAGCTATCTTTGCAGCCCTTTGAGCCAATAGGGCTCTGACAGGTGCAATCTATTTTGATGACATTAGGCTTTCGCAAATAATGAGTAAGAAACGCGTGTTGTTCCTGACGCAGGAAATGTCCCCCTATACTGACCTGACGGAAATCTCAAATATTCTCAAAAAACTACCTCTGTATACGCAAGACAACGGAATTGAAATCCGGGTCCTGATGCCGCGTTTTGGCAGTATCAATGAGCGCCGGCATCGGCTGCATGAGGTAGTCAGGTTGTCCGGAATGAACATCATCATCAATGACGATGATTATCCATTAATTATCAAAGTAGCCTCTCTCCCGGGCGCCCGTCTCCAGGTGTATTTTCTGGACAACGAAGAGTTCTTTAAACGGAAATTCATGTTTGAGGACCAGGCCGGAAAGCTATATGATGACAACCAGGACCGTATGATCTTCTTCTGCAAGGGAGCAGTAGAGACCGTGCGTAAGTTTGGCTGGTCGCCGGATGTCGTGCATTGCCATGGCTGGATGACCTCCCTGGTTCCATTTTACCTCCGGACCGCTTATAAAGACGATCCACTCTTCAAGAAAAGCAAGATTATTTATTCCCTCTATAACGAAAGCCTGGAATCCAATTTTAACAAGGAGTTTTTCACCAAGGCTTCCATCAACAATCTGCAGCCAAAAGACCTGGCGGCATACCAAAATACTTCCGGTCACGTTATGCTTCACAAGGGAGCGATCGCCTATGCTGATGCGTTAATCCAGGGAACACAAAAACTGGACGCCACGCTGGCCAAAGAGGCGAAAGCATCCAAAAAGCCGATGCTTGCCTATCAGGATGAAGAGCAATATCTCCAGGCTTATTTCAATTTTTACAAAGAGCTGATGGGCTGATCAACAGCCCTACGCAACCCGGAAAGTATATGACCTTGTACAGCAGAATTCTCACCGTTCTTGCCGGCCTGATTTTGATTACGTTTTCCTGTACCAAACCGGCATTGATCGGTTCGGACTTCCTGGAAGATGAAAAAGCCAGCCTGATGTTCAGGGATTCTTTTGATCTGACGTTTTTCACCGAAAAAACGGACAGTATCATTGTCCACAGTTCCAATGTGACCAAACAATTATCTACCTATCTCTGCGGCAGCATCCAGGATCCTGTTTTCGGAAAATATACGGCCTCCATCTACGCTCAGCCTTTACTCCCTGGCGTAGCTACTACCCTGAAAGGCTCCACGCTTGATTCGGTTATCCTTCAACTCCGCTATGACACCTTAGGTCTCTATGGCACGCTGGAGGAACCCGTTACGCTCGAGGTATACAGAATGGCCGAAAATCCGCTCTTCAGCGATGAGTTTTATTCCAATGATACGTTCAGCATCCTCCCTGAACTCCTGGGTTCATTGACATTTATCCCAAAGCCCTATGATGACGTCACGATCATAAAGCCGACCGATACGGTTACAGTAGCCCCGGTGCTGCGTATCCCATTGAGTGTCGCATTAATGAATGACCTGCTTGCCCAGGATTCAAGTGTTTTTGAAAATCAAACGAATTTTCTGAATTACTTCAATGGATTGCATATTAAGATGACTTCCGGAAACAATACCATGCTTGGCTTTAACTTGCTGAGTACCCTGACCGGTATGACTTTTTATTATGACAAGACGACCACGCAAAACCTGGAGCTCACGTTTATCATCACCTCCGGTTCTGTGAAGACGGTGCATATGGAGCATGAGTATACGGGTTCAGCCGTAGCTGATGCACTCACCTCAGATCCTGACAATGATTACACCTACATTCAGGGTATGTCCGGTGTGACTTCCCGGGTGCGATTGGAGGATCTCAATCAATTGGGTGATGTGATTATCAACCAGGCGCAAATGGAGATTTATGCCAGTTTCCCGCCGGGTGATATGGAATCACTTTACCCTCCTTGCTATTACACGATCACGCAGGAGAAAACAGATACCACTTTGGTCAATTCCGAAGATGTAGCCATCGCCCTTTCTCTGACCGGAAGCAGCAGCACCACCGAGAATTTCAATCTGATCTATGGTGGCAAGGTCACACAAGTTGACCCCGGTCCACCCACGGTGTATCGGTACAACATGAATGTGACCAACCAGATCAAGGATATCCTCGCTGGAAACCAGCAAAATATCATATATTTCAATCCATTTGGAAAGGGGAATTTTCCCAACAGGGCGGTGATCTTTGGGCCCAATCACCCCACCTATGCTCCAAGGCTGAGAATAACTTACACTTCACTCTAAACACGGGCATCCCTGAGATAGTGATTTCAGTTTTCTGTTTACAAATTTCTACCCTTTGCGGTGACCGGAAATCGGGTTTCCAGACAACGCATGGATATTAACCGGAAATAATACATTCAATTTATGTGTGGAATCGTCGGATATATTGGCCCCCGCCCCGCTTATCCCATCCTCATCCAAGGCTTAAAACAGCTCGAATATCGCGGTTACGACAGCGCAGGTGTTGCGTTGATGAACAGCGATATGCAGGTCTATAAAAAGAAAGGCAAGGTCACCGAACTTGAAAACTTTGTCGGTAGCCAGCCCCTTCATGCCACCGCAGGCATGGGCCATACCCGTTGGGCGACCCACGGCGAACCCAACGACATCAATGCCCACCCGCATGTATCCAACAACGGACACCTGGTGATGATTCACAATGGCATCATTGAAAACTACTCCGTTATTAAAGAAGCATTGACCAAAGAGGGCTATGCTTTCAAAAGCGAAACCGATACTGAGATCTTTCTCAACCTCATAGAAGCTTATCAAAAACGTGAACAACTTGACCTCGCGGACGCGCTGATGATGGCTTTGTCCAAAGTTGTCGGTGCATACGCCATTGTCATCGCCGACGATCGTAATCCGGATGTGCTGGTGGCCGCGCGCAAACAGAGTCCGCTGGTGGTTGGTATGGGAGAAGGGGAATACTTTATCGGCTCTGATGCCACGCCCATCGTCAGGTATACCAACAAAGTGATCTATCTTAAGGATGATGAAATCGCCATCCTAGACCGTCATGAAGGTGTGACGATCAAAAACAGTAAGAACGTCATCCAGAAACCGCGCATTGAGGAAATATCTCTTCGCATTGAAGAATTGGAAAAAGGGGGATATGAACATTTCATGCTGAAGGAAATTCATCAGCAACCTCAGACAGTTTCAGATTGTATGCGTGGCCGTCTCAATGATATTGAGGGTTGGGTCCGTCTTGGAGGCATGGAAGAATATGCGGGACATTTTGAGAATGCACAAAGGATCATCATCGCGGGTTGTGGCACTTCATGGCATGCAGGTTTGATCGGAGAATATTTGTTTGAAGATCTCGCACGAATTCCGGTGGAAGTGGAATACGCTTCCGAGTTGCGCTATCGTAACCCGGTCATCAGCGAAGGTGATATTGTGATGGCCATTTCGCAATCTGGTGAAACTGCCGATACACTTGCCGCGCTTGAACATGTCAAAAGTAAAGGCGCGATGATCTATGGTGTGGTCAATGCAGTTGGTTCTTCGATCGCCCGACTCACCGATGCAGGATCCTATATTCACTCCGGTCCTGAAATCGGCGTTGCATCAACAAAAGCTTTCACAGGCCAGGTGACGTTGCTGAGCCTTGCGGCATTGTGGCTGGGTCATCGCCGAGGTACGTTACCGAACTCGAGATACAGAACACTCATATCTGCCCTTGCGCGCATTCCTGAACAAATTGCGGAAACGCTCAAAGTGGAGGAACAAATCAAATACATCGCTTCCGAGATGACGGAGTATCATAACTCTCTTTATCTGGGCAGGGGATATAATTTTCCGGTAGCGCTCGAAGGCGCGCTCAAACTCAAGGAGATTTCCTACATCCATGCTGAAGGTTATCCTGCAGCGGAGATGAAGCACGGACCGATTGCCTTGATTGATGAAAATATGCCGGTGGTGGTTTTAGCTACCAACCAAAGTGCCTATGACAAGATCCTGAGCAATATCCAGGAGGTCAAGGCCCGCAAAGGCACCGTCATTGCGATTGTCTCCAATGGCGCCAAAGAGATTCGTAAGTTTGCGGACCACGTGATTGAAATTCCGGAAACCGCAGAACCGTTTTCACCCTTGCTCTCCGTGATCCCCACGCAATTGCTGTCCTATCACATCGCCCGCCTCCGCGGATGTAATGTGGATCAACCGCGTAATCTGGCGAAATCAGTGACGGTGGAATGATCTGACGTCAGTCGTCAGTCGTGAGACGAAAGAGAGGAGACAGGAGACAGGAGACAGGAGACAGGAGACAGGAGACAGGAGACAGGAGACAGGATAACAGATTGAAAAATTAAAATTGAATATTGAATACTTTAATTAAAGAATAAAACTGAAATCGGAGGACTCACGACTGACGACTCACGATTGACGATTCACCACTCACAATTCACAACTGACGTCTCACGATTGACGTCTCACGATTGACGATTCACGCTAAACATGGAAAATAAACAACAAAACATCGGCGAAGGCCTCCTCGAATACAATGCCATCAGGGAAAGATTACTGCTACCTGAATATGGTCGTAACATCCAGAAACTGGTGCAACATGCCAAAGAGATAGAGGATCCGGCCAAGAGACAATGGTATGTGGAGACACTTATCGAATTGATGAACCAGATGCTTCCAGGTACAAAAACATCGAAGGAAATCGAGGACAAATTGTGGAACCATCTCTTCTATATCGCCAATTATGAACTTGATGTCAAGGTCCCGGAAACGGTGGTGATTCACAAGAAGGGGGAGGTGTTTATGATTCCCTCGGACGATGTGGAATATCCGCAAAAGAAAATTCCGTACAGGCATTATGGCTATAATGTGCATACCATGGTGCAGAAGGTGCTGGCGATGGAACCGGGTCCTAAACGCGACGAGTTTTCAAAAGTCATTGCGTCCTATATGAAATTGGCTTACCGTACCTGGGGCAAGGAACAATTTGTCAACGACGAGCATATCAAACAAGATTTGCGTAAAATGTCAAACGGACAAATTGACGTCTCTGACGAAGCCAACATTGACAGCTATAAAAATGTCACCAATGCTCCTGCCAATAATAACAACCCCAGGCGAAAACAAAAAAACCAGGGCGGCGGACAGCGCCGTTTCCACAGCAACAATCGCGGCGGACAGGGAGGCGGTGGCAAGCACAAGAAAAGGTATTGATGATAGTTTGAATTGGGCAGCTGGCAGTCCGCAGGAACATTTGAACCATATTGTACACGCACCATTGAAGATCGACCACCGACCACTCACCATTCACAACTCACGTCTCACGTCTCACGTCTCACGATTCACAGCTCACTACTCACCATTCACTACTCACCTAATCAATGACTCCATTCCGGTATCGCATCTTATGGATATTATTTGCGCTCACGGTACCGGCTGCCATTGTCTACACCTTCTTCCCCAAAATCTTTGCCTGTCCGGCTTGCTACCTTTTTGAAGACGGTAGCGACGGCCTGAAAAACTACTATACCCTGGACTATTATGTCAAACACGATCAGGGCTGGCATTTCAGCGGAATGAATTATCCGTACGGCGAACACATCATCTATACCGACAATCAGCCACTGCTGGCGATGACCCTGGGATGGATCCATCGTCATCTGATCAATATGGACAAGCATGTGGTGGGCACCCTCAACATGCTCATGCTGCTATCGATATATCTTGGTGTCATCGTCACCTACTTGCTTTTGCGACGTTGGCAAGTTGGACGATGGTGGGCATTGGCTTCCGCAATGGGTATCATTTTCCTCAGTCCGCAGCTGTTACGTATGCACGGGCACTATGGACTATCCTACGTCGTCTTTATTCCCCTGTTCCTTTTGTTGCTGGATCTGCTCATCCGGGAAGAAAAACGAAAAATAATCTGGGCCGCTTGCACAGGGGCCTTGATGGTGGTGATGAGTCTCACCCATATGTACTTTCTGCTGTTGAGTGCATTTGTTCTCCTATGCATTACCTTCTTCTGGTGGCTCAAACATCGCCAAGAAAAAGCAATTGTGAAATCCACTTTGCCTCTGCTCTTCGCCGTGATGTTACTTCCAGGCATTTTGCTGGTGGGCATCCGTAAATGGACAGATCCGGTAGATGACCGGCCGGTGGAACCATGGGGCATTGATGAACATACGATCTCATTCAACACCACATTCTTTTCATTCATTGCACCGTTTGACAAAGCCTGGACCCAAATCCTGGACATGGAAAAACCTATCACTGAAAAAATAGCCTACGTTGGGTTGATAGGTTTGCTGATGCTTCCCTTTGCCTTCCTCTTTATGCTGCGCAAACATGAAAACAATGCCATACACAAGCATATTCATACCCTGTTATGGGCGGCTTTACTAACCTGGTGCATGGGCGCTGGATTGGTCTACCATAACGGCTTTCGCTGGCTATGGGATTCTATCCCTGTGTTAAAACAATTCCGCGGTCTTGGTCGCTTTGGCATACCCTTTTATTACTTATATCTGTTGGCCTGCAGCTATTTGTTGTGGACCATCTATACACGGCTTCGTGATCGCGAACTTTCCAATACAGGCATATACTTGTTATCGGGTGTATTTGTCATCTGGGGCTTTGAGGCATGGTTGAATATGAAAGCAATCAGTGCCCCGGTGTTCAGACCTAACCAGTGGTTGTCACACAACAAGAAGGATTATGTTCCTCTGCTCAACCAAGCGGGTTATACGCCGGATTCCTTCCAGGCAATTTTACAACTTCCATTGGTGGCTATCGGTAATGAAACATTTGGTGTGGCGAGAGGATTCTGGACCTTCAGAGAAGGCGTTCATGCGTCTACGGAAACGGGTTTACCGATGATCGATTATGCCATGTCACGGACATCGCTTTCTCAAGGGACAGATATTATTGAACTCATTTCAACCCCGTACGCGTCAAAACGTCGCGGACAACTACTGAATGATAAACCTCTCCTGCTGGTATGTGAAGAAGAATTTATCACCCCTGCAGAAAAAAGATGGGTTGATCAGGCAAAGAAAATTGGAACCTATCAGACGATCACGTTGTATGCCTTGCCTTCACGGGTGTTTAAAGAAATCAATTCGCCTGATCTGTCAAATGTGGATACATCAACACCATGCGAAGGTTGGTTTGTTGACTTTGACGATCATCCCTGCGATACCACCATGTCAGGAAAGGGTGCACTCCCTATAAAACAGGCACCCCAATCCATCTGGAACATGACGGATACCTCAGCTACTGAAAGACAATGGATCGTTAGTTTTTGGTCCAGAGTAGACAATATAAAGGGTGCGGTCTCCGTGCCCCGGATGATGGAAACCGGACCCGATGGAACGGTACTCAGGAATACCGGCATGCATCGTGAATCAATCGCCTGGACAGAAGCTTATGGCAACTGGCTAGAAATAAATTTTGCCTGGAACACGCTGGGCAAGGGATACAAGTATGAATTGTTTATTGACAACACCGGCCCCGTGATTGACAACCTGCTCATTCGGCCAGCCAGTGATACGTGTATCTATACACAAGACAAGTTTATCCTTTACAACAATCTGCCTATACCCAAACGCTGATGCGCGACGTATTGAAAAAAATCATCCGGCACTGGCCCTGGCCTTTGACCCTCAACGAACGTTACGACCGACAGACCAAAGCGGTGCTTAAGAAAGTCTGCCAACCAGACAGCATTTGTATAGATATCGGCTGTTACAAGGGTGACATCCTTCGCTATATGATGGAGGCCGCTCCCAAAGCAAAGCATATTGCCTTTGAACCCTCCCCTGCGCAGTACCAGTCTTTAAAAGAAACTTTTGACCAGCAGGCTACTATCTACCCGTATGCATTGGGTAACGAAAACGGCACAACCTCGTTTAATTATGTTGCGACCAATCCGACCTACTCCGGACTACGTCAGCGTCAGTATAAAGGAGAAGAAACCATCGAAAAAATTCAGGTGGAAGTCAGGCGACTGGACGAAGTGATCGATCCGTCGATGCCCATCCACATAATTAAAATCGATGTGGAAGGCGGAGAATACGATGTGATGAAAGGTGCCACCAGGCTACTCGACCGCTGGCATCCTTATCTCATTTTTGAACATGGCCTCGGCGGCGCAGATAAATATGGCATTGCACCAGGCGATGTTTTCGACCTCCTCGTCACGCAACATGGTTACCAAATCTGCCTGATGAGTTCCTTTCTGAAAAAGGATAAACCTGTTTTTTTTACGAGACAATCCTTCGAAGCAGAATTCTGGTCAGGGAGGAATTGTTATTTCTTAGCGGTGAAAAGGCAGAAGGGATAAAGGGATGAAGGGCGGAAAGGCAGGATTGCTTTGTTTCCAAACAAAAAGAACAAAAAACTTGTCGAGCTAAAGAAATTTATCTCTGTCCTGAAGTCCCCTTTAGGGGATTTAGGGGCAAAAGGCATGCAATGCACCTACATTTTCCCACGTTTCTTTTCTCTGGGCTTTACATGTGTCTCTGCACCTTCGACATTGACAAGGTCGAGGTCCATTTGACGGGAGGACATATCTATTTTACGTATCCTAACATTGACCCGCTGACCGATGGTGTATTTATCGCCTGTTCGTGACCCGGCTGTGAAAGGGGCGGTCATATAAAATCCTCCGCCTAAGTTCCTGAAGGAGATCATGCCTTCCGCGCGCGATTCATCCAACTCCACAAAGATTCCACTCTCGATTACCCCTGAAATGACGCCGGTAAATTCCTGACCCACTTTTTCCTTGAGGTATTCCATCTGTTTATACTTGATGGATTCACGCTCCGCATTCATGGCGGCACGTTCGCGGTCCGAGATATGCTTGCAGCGTGCTTCGAGTGTGTTTTTATCCTCCCGGTGGACAGCTTTCAGATTGGCATCCAGGATACGATGCACCAATACATCCGAGTACCTGCGAATCGGTGACGTAAAGTGAGTGTAATATTCAAACGCCAATCCGTAGTGGCCTATGTTGTTGGTGGTATAAATCGCCTTGGCCATGGTGCGGATCGCCAGCGGTTCTAACAACCGTAGTTTCTCATCTTCCTTGGCGGCTTCAGCCAACTTATTAAATGATTTGGCGATTTGCTTCGGTGTATCGATCTGGAGATGAAACCCAAGTTCGCGTGCAAAGCGTTGAAAATCGATCAACCGATCCGGATCCGGCACGTCATGTACACGATATGGGAACGGAATTTCCATACTCTTTCCCTTCTTTGCAATGAGTGTGGCCACTTCACGGTTGGCGAGCAGCATAAATTCCTCGATCAGTAAGTGCGCATCAAATCGTTCTTTAACAAAGATCTCCAGGGTCTGGCCAAACTCATCAACCTTAAACTGCAATTCGTCTGTTTCAAAGGTTATCGCACCGTCCTTATATCTTTTCTTCCGAAGTGCTTTTGCGATTTTATTCAGTTTCTTGAGTTCGTCGGGAAATGGTCCCTCGCCTCCCTCAAGCACCACCTGGGCATCTTCATAGGAAAAGCGATGGTCCGAATAAATGATCGTGCGGCCAAACCAACGATCCACTACTTTATCATTCGAATCGATTTCGAAGACCGCACTGTAACAAAGACTTTCTTCATGCGGACGAAGCGAACACAACTCATTCGAAAGTTTCTCCGGCAACATCGGGCATACGCGGTCCACGAGATAGACTGACGTGGAACGCAAATAGGCTTCCTTATCCAGGGCCGTTCCCGGTTTGACATAATGAGACACATCGGCGATATGCACACCGATTTCAATATTACCATTCCCTAGCACCCTGAATGAAAGCGCATCATCAAAATCCTTGGCTGTGATGGGGTCGATGGTAAAGGTGGTTACAGGCCGGAAATCTCTGCGATGCTCAATCTCTGCATCACTAATCTCCTCAGGCAAATATTTACACTCTTCAATAACCTCTTCCGGCCAGGCCAGGTTAAAACCATTGTGGATCAGGATCGATTGCATCTCGAGCTCATGGCTACCGGACGCCCCTAACACATGAACAATTTCTCCCGTGGGTGATGATTGACTCCAGTCTGTAATTTTTGCCACGACCTTATCTCCATCGACCGCCTCATTCATCTTATCTGTTGGGATGAGGATATCAAACTGAATATTTGCACGATCGGGAACGACCACTGCAAATTTCTTATACAGTTTGAGTGTACCCATGACCTGTTCAATCGCGCGCTTGACCACGGCCAGAATCCGGCCTTCGGGTTTACGGCCCCTTTGCGCGGGTAAATATTCTACCTGCACAATGTCCTTATGCATGGCCCCAGCGGTGTATTTGGCGGGGACATAGATATCCTCCTCGAGATCTTCTACAATCACATACGCCGCTCCGGAACGGGTGAGGTCAACGCGTCCTTCCAATACATTTTTACCTTTTGTCACTATGGGTTTGGCGACCGGGGCAGTGGATGTACTCACGCGGGGTCTGACCGTAGAGGCATACACATCTTCTTCAAGGAGGGTCATCTTTCCTTGCTTGACCAGGGCATCCAGGACACGGACCATATCCGCTTTTCCGTTGGCAATTTTTAATTTCTTGATGAGCTGGCGTGGGGTCCAGGAGGGGCTCTTACTTTGTTGCACCGTCTCTATAACGAGTGCGCGCAACTTGGCATAGGGCAATTTCTGTCCCTTGTGACTCAGATTGAGAAAGGCTACACCACTTTTACTCTTCTTGTTTTTCATCTTGGGTTTCATAACTGATGATCCCTGTAGGCGTGATCACCATTTGGTAGGTTTGTGTCTGCGAAGGATCGAGTAAAGTATCATCTGTATCCGCAATGCCTTCAGCGATGGTGATGCTCAGATCTTCATGAAGGACGGCTACAGAATGAAGCACGCCTTCTTCTTCATATCTCAATCCACCGACGATGGCGTGACTGAGGGGTTCGCCTTCTTTCGAATAACATGCGAGGATATACTCATAGCGTAAAACGCTGGCCTTCCAGTAGACAAGCGCATGAAAGTCTTTCAATCCATTCACCCGTCCATAGGGTACATATTCCGTAAACTCATCGGTCTCCGAACTTTCAAATGGGAGAATAAAAGCCTCCTGAAGGTGATCGGGCAGCGGTATAGGATCAGACGGAATCTGACTTAAATCCGGCAAAAGACTAAATGGCAGGTCAATGGGGGGAAAATATTCGATAAATTCGGCAAACTGTGCCTCAGGAAGTTTCTTCACGCTGCAAATTTACCTGTTATAACCCAACCCACCGGTATTTGGTTTGCGTCTTTACCGGAAAAGGGTTCAAACACACCACTTTATGCATTGTCCAAATGTTCGGATTTTCTGTTTGATCCTCCTGGTTTCAGGGGGATGGTTTGGCTGTACGCTGGATGAACCCGAGCAACAGCCCCATCAGGCCGCACTTACGCTGGATTATACCCAAAATAAATCCCTGACCACGCTTTCCTGGCCCAAAGTCAATGTCACTGGTTTTAAAGAATATATCCTTTTACAATCTACCAGCCCGATTCCGGATAACTCCGAACCGGAGGTCAGCCAATCGGTGAGTGTGCTTAAGCGAATTAACGATAAGGACATTACTTCGCTTTCAATCACCCCCTCCCTGCTGGCACCGGAGCTCTGCTACAAACTTTACTGTGCTATCGATGACCGGTTTTTATATTCTTCCAATATCTGCATTGATCAATCCTATATTTTAATCAATGGTTTTTATGACCGCGCTTGTCATGCAGACGGCGTGGATGACCTGGTGATGTTTAGCAGGATTGAGAGCCTTCTCACCGCATGTAACTATACCACCGGGGACATTACGAATTCCGTGCCCGACCTTGTCCTCAATTTTCCTTCACTCCAAATGGTGACGGATGGGTTTAATACCAATGTATTTGGGTCAAACCAATCCCCCGGATGGTTAAGACGATATACCTATCCTGCACTCACAGCTACAAATTCAAAATCCTATTTCGATATCCTGTGGTCCGCCTGGGTGCATGGGCCATTTGTTTTTGTAGGCACCGGTGAATGGAATGCAAATTTCCAGGTCCTTAACGCATCTAACCTCAACACCATTACCTCACGACCAGGGCTTGTCAGTAGTCAGAATATTGCCGCATTCGGAAGTGATCCTATTACAGTGCTCACGCTGGGCCCGACTCAATCCAAAAAATATAAAGTGAGCAATACAGGGCAAATCATCTCGGAGGAAATTATAAACGCCCGGCTCATTCAGCCCGATGTTCAACATGTTTGCGGCCAGGGCGATGCCATTTTCATTTGCGGTGCGTTCGGTGAAATGTTTGATGCCACAGGCAATGAGATAGGCCAGCTAAATTCAGATTTAAATGCTGTGATCACGCTCGTCCGCATCACTCCGGGGGATGAATATGCAGCAGTCATACTGAACGAAAATGCAGGGCAACGATGCATTGTTTTTGATTTACGGGAATTGCCACTCATCACAACTGCGAAATCATTTGAAGTGCCTCAGGCGAGTTATGGCGACATTATCTTTCAACATGATGCCATTCTGATCACCGGCACCTCGTTTATCTCTTCTCAGCAACAAACATTTATCCTTTCATTTCCCTTTGAACCATGAAGAAAGCTGTATTACATATTCTCTCTTTCTGGTTCATTTCGTGCCAAATGGGTTTGAGCCAGATGAAAGTGCCTAAGGTCTATCACTGGAGTTTTGGCATCAGTGCCGGAGATATTCTCCATGAACTTTTCAATGGAGAAAACACCAACAAGAACTATCCTGCGTTTATGCTCGAGTATGCGGGTGAACATTATTCACTTCAAGGAGGGTTCAGACCGGGATACAACCTGGACAATACATCTCATGAAGGTTTTATTGACACCGAAGTGAATGAGCAGCTTTCCCTCTCAGGATCATTGGCAGCCACGAGGCATATTTTTTCGGACAAGAATTGGCTGATCAAAGCAGGGCTGCAATTCAATGGCGGTTGGTCTAGAGAGGACATTACAGAGGATAGTGGATTTGATCAGGTGATTACGCGCCGGCTTCAGTGGAACGCAGGTGTGGGACCCGTGATTGACTTCCGGTATTTTGTTCATCCCCGGATCAGCCTGGGGATGGAGACCAGTCTGATCTATTCCTGGACGCATTCCGAGCACCAGCAGTTGTTCACCAATTTTCCGGAGTTTGATAACACGAAAGAAACCATTGAAGGCAACGAATTAAATGTCCTGGAGCCGTCAACTATTTATTTACGTTTTCATTTTTAACCGAAATACCTTATTTTTCATTTAAATCCTGAACCCGACATGAAGCAAGTTCTCACGCCGTTGTCCCTCTGCCTACTCTTTGCGCTTGTATCCTGTCAGAAAGATGAATTTCAGACAGTGATCAACAGCCCGGTATTACCGGCTACGTCTTATGATTATTCCCCTAAATGGGGTGGCACGCACAGTCACATGCAGGGACAAGACCTTGGCATCACGGATGCGGGAGCGACACTGGGCCGCGTCTTGTTTTATGACCGTATCCTTTCCATTGACAATACCGTGTCATGCGGTTCGTGTCACCTCCAATCGATTGGATTTGCGGACAAAGCAAAATTGAGTGAAGGGATCAACAACCAGCATACCGACCGCAATGCTCCGCCGATCAGCAACCTGTATGATGATAATCTTTTGTTTTGGGACGGACGCTCCACCAGCCTGAATGATCTCGTGCTTCAACCTGTCCGCAATCATAAAGAGATGGGGATGGAAAACATGGAATTTCTCGTCGCGAAAATTAAAGCAGCTCCGTACTATGCAGATCTGTTTACCAAAGCATATGGAGATGCCAACGTGACGCAGGATCGGATATCTGATGCCATGACTCAGTTTATTAAGAGTATGATCGGATGTGATAGTCCTATGGATCGGCACACGGCCAAAGGAGAAGCATTATCCCCTCTCGCGATGGAAGGAAGAGATGTTTTCTTTGGTAAAGGCAGTTGTTATCAGTGTCATTCAGGGCCGGACTTCAATGACCGTGGTGGTTTTGTCGAACCTTTCTTTCCTCCCAATGGTGGGGGCTTCGGCTGGAATCAGGATATTGCTGACATAGGTTTGGACGAAGAGTATTCGGATGTGGGCATGGGTGTATTTGATCCCGCACTAGTGGGGGTGTTTAAAATACCTTCACTGCGCAATGTATCTATGACCGCACCTTATATGCATGACGGTCGTTTTGCTACACTTGAAGATGTTGTCAATCACTATAACGAGGGTATAAAAAGATCACCAAACCTGGATATTGTTTTGCAAAACTGGGATAATGGTGATGCGATCAGATTAGGCATGAATGATCACGAAAAATCTGCGTTGATCGCCTTTTTACATAGTCTTACCGACGAAGAATATATGTATGATGAGCGGTTTTCCGATCCATTCAAACACTAAATCGCTGATTTATAACTACTTGGACCAATGGGGAGTCTTCATATTTTAACATTTTATATGTAAGTTTTTTGCATAATATTTTACAAATGTTTATTATTTTTGACTCCCGAATTACCACCTGGCTTTCGATTTGATGTGGCCGGCATAACATCCAAAGCTCACCTTTTTCCAAAAAGAAGGCGAAAATCGGCCCCCCAGATTTTGTGTCAGGTGGTATTATTTAAAACCCCCTTCTCTTGACATTGGACGAGAGACAGAAATAAAAAAGGCATGGTGCGCACCATGCCTTTTTTTATGTTTGATTGATTCTTACTGATCACGCAAGGAATTCAATACTTTCATTAATAAATGAATTCATCTCCTCTCCTTTCAACATGCCCTGGTTGAGTTTGGCAAGTTGCAACAGATAGGCTGCAAACTTCTCCTTCTTCTCCGCATTGCGCATATTGAGCAGTTTATCAGCGATCAATGGATGGTTAGCATTGACGATGACCTGGTAATTGGAATCCATCATATTGAAATCGCCCATGCCCTGCATCACCTGCATTTCATGCATACGACGCATAAACTCCGGACGGGTGATCATGACCGGATGCGCCTCAGGAGACATGGGGCGGATGATGAGTTGATGCGCAGCCACTCCGGGCAATGCGGCAAACAATTCCTTTACCTTTTCTTCCTCCTTTTCATTGAGCACGGACTCCTTTTTCTCTTCCTTCTGAATCAGATGATCAGGCGTATCAGAATCCACCCGCACAAAGGTCATGTTCTCTCCCTTATACTCCAGTTGCTGGATAAAGTGATTGTCGATGATGTGATTGAGGTGCAACACATCATACCCCATATCGGTAGCTTGTTTGATATAAGACGCGTGGAGTTCAGGAGACGGAGTATATAAAGCCACAGTACGATCATACTTGTCGGTCTGGTTTACCTTAATCTTCTCTTTGTACTCAGCTACTGTGGCATATTTGCCTTCCGTATTTTTTAGCAGCGCGAAATCCATGGCTTTCTCCGCAAACTTCTCATCGGTGATAATGCCGTATTTGACAAACACGCCGATATCATCCCATTTCTTCTCAAAGCCTTCGCGGTCATCCTTGAAAAGTTTGGAGAGACGCTCTGCCACTTTCTTGGTCATGTATCCCGTGATCTTCTTCACGTTGGCATCGCTCTGCAAATAACTACGTGATACGTTGAGCGGAATATCCGGGCTATCAATGACGCCATGGAGCAGCGTGAGGAATTCAGGAACAATCTCCTTGACTTCGTCCGTCACATAGACCTGGTTGCTGTACAGGTGGATCTTGTTTTTCTGTTGCTCAAACTGGTTTCCGATTTTAGGAAAGTATAGAATCCCTGTCAGGTTGAAAGGGAAATCGATATTGAGATGGATCCAGAACATCGGATCCGGAGACATCGGATAGAGTTGTTTGTAAAAATTCAGATAATCCTCGTCCGTCAGTTTAGCCGGTTTACGTTTCCATAACGGCTTGGTATCATTGATGATATTGGGTACCTCTTCTTCAATCTTCTTGCGGTCTTCGCCTTCACCTTCCCAACGGACATCCTTGCGCATACCCATCTGGATAGGGAACGGCAGGAAACTGCAATATTTCTTGAGCAATCCTTCGATGCGATCATGATCCAGGAATTCCTTGCTGTCCTCACTGATATGTAGGATAATATCTGTGCCTCTTTCTTTGCGATCGTGCTCCTCCATTTCATATTCGGGATTGCCTTCGCAAATCCAATGCACGGCCTTTGGCGTCTTTTTCCAGGTACGGGTGATCACCTCAACTCTGTCGGCCACCATAAAAGCCGAATAAAATCCCAGGCCAAAATGGCCGATGATATTGGTTTTTCCCTGGTACTTTTTGACAAACTCTTCGGCACTGCTCAGGGCCAGCTGGTTCAGGTATTTCTTGACCTCTGCTTCAGTCATCCCTATCCCACGGTCGCTGATGGTAATGGTACCGGCGGCCTTATCCACATTGACATGGATCGTCAGGTCACCCAGGTCGCCTTCCAGTTCCCCCGAACCAGCGATGGCTTCGAGTTTGGAAGTGGCGTCAATGGCATTGGAAATGAGCTCCCGGAGAAAGATTTCGTGGTCCGAATAGAGGAATTTCTTAATGATTGGAAAAATATTTTCGGTCTGGACCGTGATGTTTCCCTTAGTCATAATTCATTGATTTTTAAAGCTTAACACTTTTGACTGGCTTGATCAAAAGGCGTGCCATGCCATTTTTTCTGTCAAATTGACCGCTTTGGGCTGTCGGGGCAGGAAAGTTTGGCATTGATTATGCTATACCCTTATCCAGTAGAGATGATCAAATGTAGATTTTCTCATTAAGACCGGTCCAAACAGGGGGGTTAGGATCGGTCTTTTTTATTGTTCTTTTTCCTTCGGGAACGAACAATAAAAAAGGAAGGACGAATAAGGAATAGCGAACATGGAATAGAGAAGTTAGCTTTTCGCTGCTCACCGCTCACCCCATCACCTCCTCGCTCCATCACCCCATCACTCCATCATTCCCTAAAGCAGCTGATCTTGAGATTATCCACCAACAAAGTATTGGGTGATCCTCCGTTCCAGATGGACATGGTAGCTTTCGTGAATGGCTGGTCGGGGAGATGGACATCAAAGAATATGTGGGTGGCTGATTGATCCGCTGGCACGAGGCGCTGGACACGGATCAGGTTGGTCTTGATCACCTGATCGCCGTCGTAAAACTGAACAATCCACTGTGCGTATTTCCAAACATCCCATTCGCGCGTCACCACCATAAAATCAGCTTCGAAGCGCATCCATGGAAAACATGATGCAGTAACTGGCAAATTGATCGGGCCGTAAAACTGATGTTCGTTTTTGAGGCAGGTAGATTTTCCTCCCGAAGGCCATGCGGTCGAACAAAAGGTGGTATCGGTTTCAAAATCATTTTGAACGATCTGATTCATGCCTTGTGGTGTTCCCGGGAAGTATTCCTTTGTGTCGAGCAACTTAAACAGGTCCGGATCCGGATCAGGTCTTCCGACCACGTGCATAAAATATCGGGTATTCATTTGCCCAGCTTGGAAGAAACCGCCCTTATGCGCCTGGTAAATCCACCAACCTGAATAATAGATATTGCTCACCAAGATGATGCCCCATATCCATTCTCCTGATTTCTGTTTTAGTATCCATTGGATGACCATCGCTAAAGGAAAAGCCATCAGCGGATAAATCTGGATCAGGTTACGTTGACCGAGCCCTCCTCCGCTTTCAAAGTGAGACCAACTGAGTGTGATGTATATCGCCAGCAATGAGGTGGTCAACGCAGCTAAAAAAATTGGTTTTTGATGCTTATACACTCCATACCATCCTGCCATCGCCATCAGCATCAACGGTGTGTAAATCCACCAGCCTATGTTGACACCCATGAGGCCTCGCCAGATCTTTGGATGCAGCCAGTTGAAGCCCTGGTCTCCATAACTGTAGACGATCCACTCCCCTGTCGCATATTTCCAGTACAACAACTGTAGACTAATGATCACCCCTGCGATTACAACCGCCACCGCGCATTTAATCCAGTGCCTGGTTATAAAAGCAATTCTCTCCTTTATCGTATTCATTCCCAAAAGCAGCGGAATGAGTGTCCAAATAATTTCAGTGGGCCTGGTCAGCACGGCCAGGCCAAGTGATCCTCCGATGCCCATCACTGAAAGCCAATCTGCTTTTCTATAAAATCGTATGACCGAGAGTATCAATACACAAAGGAGTGTGAACAACCAGGAGTGATTCATGCCGTTGGTAATGGCGGCATACTCCATCCAATGCGTTCCAATACCAAGCGCGATCAGTGTCCATGTGACGATGTGGTCCTCAAAGTACTTTAACAGGATCAATCGCAACAAGACCAATCCAAGAATGGAAAAGCATAAGCTTCCAAACCAAATAGCAAACTGATAAGGCCGGCTGTACCCGTCTGCCGGATAGGTATCGGTGAGTGAAGCATACGCGTGTGCAGTCAGGAAAAAAGGTGAAAACAAAACGGCTTGCCCGATCGCATATTTGTTCACACGATTTCCTGAAGGTCCATGTACAAAGGACTGATCATAGGCCGGGGATGGCAGGTATTGTTGATTGACCTGGTCCATGTATGCTTGTTGCTTCAGGTCCTTGTAGATAAACACTGCCGGCAGATAATGATAGTATCCGCTGACATCCCAGCTGATCGTGGCTTCGGACCATGGTTTTTGCCACTTGGGATACCAGAAGCCTCCGAGTATGACCCAAACCAGGGAGATGACTACAATGGCTGAAGATGATTTCATGGCTGGTAAAAGTAAGAGAAGTTTCATTAAGCAGAGAGCAGAGGGCAGAGAGCAGAGAGCATAGGCAAAGGGCATAGGGCATAGGGCATAGAGCAGAGGGCAGTCTTTTTGGAAGAGAAAACACATTGTTGGGGTGTTGCATGCAACACCCCAATCTGGCTGTCCCATTTCATTCACACTAAAAGCTTTAAAATCAAGTTATAATTAAATACCACTAATACTGACCAACTATGCTTCAAAAAACTACCCTTCCGGTAAAAATCATTTTCCTTATCCTGGTCGTGCTCTGTAGCTCCTGGAAGATAATTGCCCAGGGTGCCGACTACTACAGCATTGTACATGCGGCAGAGAAAAATGTCATTGCTGAAAACTACAAAGAGGCGGTGTTGCATTACAAAGAGGCATTTACCCTGATATCTCCATTTCTTAAAGATCTCCACAATGCTTTGCTCTGCGCCGTGAAAGCAAATGACATGACCAGCGCCAAAGGTTTCATTGATGAGTACATACATTATGACATTGATACCCATTATCTGTTTCGAAGTGAAGCATTAAAGGATTTGCGTGCTAACGAATCTCTTTGGGCGTACACAACTTCACGATTGACTATCCACCGACAAACCTCCAGGTCCGATTGTACCTTTTTTACCCGCCTTTTTGCCCTGGATCAATCGATCAGGGGAGCCTGTCGGGAAATCAATACGAACTACTACGGACTTTGTGGTCAGGAGATCAAACTGCTGGATTCTGTAATTCTCCTTCAATTAGAAAATTACTTTAAAACAAATGAGGTGCCTGCTGATATTGAACGGTGTAATACTATACCCAGCAGTTTTCCGGACTATTTTCTAATCATCAATCACAATATGCAATGGGGCTGGAACCCTCTTGATTCCGTGCTGACGGATGCCGTCAAGAAATACAAACTACATCCCCTACTCTATGCTCATCTGGCAGACTACTTCAATGAATCCTATCTCAAAGAACCAGCAGTATATGGAGAAGGTTATAACATCAAACTGGCAGATCGCCTTTTTGTATTTGATGTTCCTGAAGATCTGGAGACAATCATTAATGAAAGCAGGAAGTCCATTTTTTTGGACCCGATTGAAGAATACAATTTAAAAGTTATCTTTCAATATCGGCACCCTGAATTCTACCTGATATATCCGTTCTTAATGGCAACTCTCGATGCTGGTCCTGAAATGGAGCAGGAACTGGCCTTAAAATGGAAAGATATTGAAGTACATAAAAATGAATAGGTCAAAGTAAGCTCACACCAGAATATCACATATCATGCCCTCAAATCACCCATATAAAAAGTATTCTCCAGAGAAAAAGCATCGTATCACGATTCTGTTGATGGCATCTTTCCTACTGACCATTGATTCAACTTTAAATAGTCAGTCCCTGGTTCGAAATGGTGACTTTGAAGGACATACTGAATTTCCAGACGGCTTTTCACCCTTTTATTATGGCATTGATCATTTGTGGAACTGGGCCTCATCCGGCTGGACAATTCATAGCTATTGTCATCTTGATCTGGAAAACAGGACTGATACATTATTCAAAGTGACTTCGTGCTGTGGCAATACTATGATTCCCCACAGCGGAAAAGGAATGGTCAAAATGGGGTATGCCGAAAGTTGTATAGGCCTGGCCATGAATACAAATGGATGCGCCACCTATTTACATTCAAAGCTGGTTGAGCCCCTTGAGGTGGGAAGTGTATACGAAATCAGCATGTGGTTTTATTTTCCAAATAATCTTGGGGAAGACCCTGAACTGCTTACGAATATTGGCTTCTACTTTTCCCTGAAACCTGAGCGACTGGAAGAACATACGCTTCTTCATACTGACTATTATTTTAGCGATTCACTCCCCAAGGGAAAATGGCACGAGCTCAAGCGATACATACGAGCGCTTTGTCCATTGCAACACCTAACTATTGGTGCTTTTAAGGATGCTGATTTCCCGGATTTGGATAGAAGTATTCATAATCCAGCTATCTATTTTGTAGATGATGTTCAGGTCATAAAACTAGCCGAAGACAACGTTCCTGAGTCTATCGATCCCACTCCGTTCTGTAATTATTTCGAGCGAAAGCAACGGGAAGATGATTCCCGTAAAATAGATAAAGCCAGCATCTACTTTCAATCTAACGAATCCCTATTGGATCAGACAGATCGTAAACGATTGGATAGTTTTTACCTGAATAAAGTAGGAAATAAGGACAGGGCTTTTATTTTGTCAGGATATACCGACAAGGAAGGAAACGACAACCAGCGCCTGTCTGAAGACAGAGTCAACAGCGTCAGAACCTATATCGATTCAACTTATCAACCGGCAGATGGGATGCTGATTTGCTTTGCCAAAGGCATTGATACCACAGGTAATAATTCGACAGTCTCCGGCAAACAACTCAATCGCAGGGTGACCATCGAAAACTCCAACATTACAGCCACGCAGGCTTTATATCGTAAAGGGCTTGAATTTGTAACCCAACAAAATATTCCTGAAGCAGCCAGGAGATTCAGGGCATGGATTCAGGCCGCACCTATGGATCAAAAAATGGCTCTGCTGCATGATCCGCGACTCAAATCACTTAAAACGCAGGCTGTATGGAAGTACCTGACCGCTGAGGTGAAAAAAGGTTATGCCTATTACAGCCAACCCGGAAATGCATTTTTCCTCGACTCGCTGTATTTTGAAGATCAGAAGCACAGAACCTTTATCCCCTATTTTCTGACCGGGTATATTGAAGGATTAGACACCTTTGATTTCTCTGAATTAAACCTGAGCTGGCCCGAGATCGAAAAATTTGATTCGATCAATCAGATTACCGCGACAAAGTATCTCGCAAAATATGGCATGCCCAAAATCTCGCAGGTTGGCCGAAGGCAAGTCAAAACACTGATATGGATCATGCTCCATAATACAGATACCGTTAAAATCAATGAATACCTTCCTGTTGTAAAGCAATATTGCATGGAAGGGGAGGCCGAATGGATCGTATACGCCAATATGTTTGATAAATCAAGACTGCTGGCCAATCTGCCGCAATATTACGGCACGCAATGGGTCTATATTGATGCCGAAAAAACACAACTTAAATACTATACCCTGGACCATCTTGATGCCGTGAATGCCAGAAGAAGATCGATCGGGATGCCACTCATCAGTGATCCGGATGAGATTGTTCGAGTCCGAAGGATCAAGCCTGACAAGGGGTAGTTCTCATGATTCTCCAGGGTTCTGGTTAGCCGCGAATTCACGCGAATTTGCACGAATTGGTTTAGCCGCGAATTCACGCGAATTTCCGCGAATTGGATTTACTTATCGAAGTAACATCCCATCTCGTAATTCGTAATTCGTAATTCGTAATTCGTAATTAATTTACGCGCGCCACTTCGGATTCCATCGCTCGAGGTTGGGACATCCTTTGTACATGCTGTCGATGAGAATGTAGGTATTGGGAATATGATCGTCGATCCAGTCACTAAAAGCATCATTGCGCTTGCTTTCCTTGGCGGCATCCTGGATACGGCTGTAGTCTTGTTTTAGATTGGCCTGGTGGGGAGTGGTACGACCCTGGAGCTGAACGATCTTGTAGATATAGTCACCGGCTGGGGTTCTGAATTCGATCGGTGGGGTGATCTCCCATACATCGAGTGTGTCAATGCTGAAAAAGATCTCACTATCCACATCTGCTGTTTCAAAAAATGTATTATTCGTTTTGGGATTGATCATACGGCCGTTGTTGCTGTAGCTCTGTACTCTTTTGTCGCCAAACTTCCTGACCGCATCCGGGAAAGCAATGGAATCCCAAACAACCAGGTTGCGCACAGAATCGAGTTTGTCGATGGTGAGCTGGAGATCGGCATCTGTGATGCGCGGGCGTACAAGGATGTGGCGGGTATGGATCGAGTTACCTCTGCGCTCCAGCAATTGAATGATGTGATAGCCGTATTCTGTTTCGATGATATCAGATACTTCATTGACCTCGAGTTGGAATGCGGCGGCTTCAAATTCCGGTACAAACTGACCGCGTGTCGTCCAACCAAGATCACCTCCTTCACGCGCACTGCCATCATCTGAATACTTTCTAGCCAACGCGGCGAAATCCTCTCCTGCTTCGAGTTGAGCTTTAACTTTTCCGACTTTATCCAAGGCCTTTCCGCGCTCTTCTTCGTTGATCTCGGGAAGTATCACGATTTCAGCTAACTCAACTTCTGCATTAAAGTAAGGAAGAGAATCCTTTGGAATTTTGTTGTAGAAGTCAAGGACTTCGGATGGCGTCACCGTCACCTTGCTGGTGATCTCTGCCTGCATCCGGTCACCCAGCAACTTACGCAACATATCCTCACGCACTTGTTCGCGCATCTCGCTTACGGTTTGTCCATATACTTCCTGAAACAACTGTCGGTCATTGTTCATGTAGGCCAGGATCTGGTTCATACGCGCATCGATTTCCCCTTCTACCTCATCATCTGTCACTTTCACACTATCGATCTTTGCATAATGTACGAGCATAGCCTGGGCCATCATACTTTCCAGGATAGTGCACCGCTCCTTATCGCCCGTCGTCATTTTGCGTTCCCGCATCATCGCCATCTGCTCTTCAACCTCAGAGAGCATGACGATTTCGCCACCCACTTTAGCGATGATCTTATCCAGGATGATCGTATCCTGGGCTGTCGTCATGTTCATTAATGAACCAACGCCAATCAGGAATGTAAAAACAGAATTGATGTATTTCATTTCGTATAAATATTGACCCGTTCATTTTGAATGTCGCGGTCGTAGATTTCTTTATTAATTCGCTCCAGCAGTTCGAGTTCACGCTGATGCAGGATAAATCTTGCAGCTTGTTCCCGGATGCGGGCCAGTGGTGCGATATCCTGGGCCTGGTACACTTCCAGGGGGTATAAAAGATAGATATAATCCCGGTCTTCGCGGACGATCCCCCGATTAGAACGAATGGCGGAAGGAGAAAGTGTGTTTTCAGGAAAGAGTTGGATGACCATCTGCATTTCGTGCCACTGGCTGGAGTCCGCCCAGTTGGTCCTGGCATGTTTATCAGCATATGTCAGCACGTCATCGTAATATTTCGCCGGGAATGATTTCCACCAGGTTAGGATCTTATCAGCACGGGATTGGGGCCGTTTGATTTTAAAATAATACCCCCTGAGAATCCCCGATTCTAACCGGTGCTGTTCCTTGTTGTTTTCGTAGTACTGCAGCAGATCATTTTCGGTGATGGTGGTGTCCAGCCGTTCTTCAATCACCTTTTGTTCGAAATAATGACGCAACAGGGATTGCCGGTAATCTTCCAGCAGCTTATTCATGTTGATATCCTTGGGAAGATTCCGCTCTGCTTCGACCAGGATGAGGCGGTCACGGACCCAATGTTCGGTGAGACTGCGTACTTGCTGCATACTGTCTTCGGGCGTAGCGTAGCCCTGGATCAGATCCTTGACATCATCAAAGTAGAGCTTATAATCAAAAACCTGGGCCAGCAGTACTGGCTCAGGTTTTTGTTCATCCGCGGCACTGTTTTGTTTACAGGAGATCCAGAGCATTAAGCTCAGGCCACAGCACCACGGTATGATGGATTGCCATTTCATGCATCTGGCCGGAATGGCGGTTTATTTTTTCACAAGACTGTTCAATACACTTTCATTGACCTGAATCGGATATTTAGCCTGCAGGGAAGCTACCCAGTCCTTTTCAAGCTGATCCTGATAATCAGCAATGATATAGCCTCTTGCTTCGTCCAGGGTCTTTGGTGTCGGAGGGATGATCTTGTCGATGGCCACAAAGCCCTTGCCTTCGGGGAGATCTGCTTTTGCTCCGGCGGTACGGGTGAGGCCTTCAGGCAGGGTATCATCCTTCTGATAAATTTTACGGGATACCTGTAAACCAATTTTCTTTTTGGCGGCCATTTCTTCAACCGTAGCGATGGGTTTCTTTGCGGCCCATTTTTTAACTGTGGCCAGTTTATCCATCGATGCGGAATCCATTGTCACGGTGGCAACCTCTACGCGCTCATCCCACATATAGTCGTTAAGGTGAGCAGCATGGTAGGCTTCCAGTCCTGTTGAATCCTTACTGGCTTTGTCCCACACATTGATTTTTGTAGCTTCAAAAAGAAGGATGCCTTCTTCATACTCGCGCATGAGGGATTTAAATTCAGGATATTTTACTGACAGATTTTTCTCTTCAAAGAAGAGTGCCTTCTCATTGACAAATTCGTTGAATACTTTGTCAAGAATGTCTTTATTGGGAGTGCCTTTTGGAAGGCTCATTCGGGTGCGGGCATTGTTGCGGATATAATTGCCAAAATCCTGATTGGTGTATTTATCAGCACCGAGCGTCATGATGGTTGCTGAAGGAACATTTGGCACCTGCCATTTGTAGGTTTGGAGATCCGGGCCGGCATTGGCTACGAACTGTTTGTAGATCGTGCTGTCTATGGTAAAGCCGGCTTCCTTTTTAATTCGGGTCACCATGGCCTGGCGTGCGGACGTGATGCGCTCGTCTTTGCTGATCTGTGTTTCGATTTTACGCTTGGCCTGATCAAAGGTCAATGCAGGACGTTTGCGTGTGCGCTTGATGATGTGCCATCCGAGGCGTGTACGCACAGGAGCTGAGTAGTCACCATCGTTGGCCAATCCAAAAGCTGCTTCTTCAAACGCCTTTTCATACTGATTGATGGCGATCGGGCCAATGGCACCACCGCGCTCTGCCGTGGTTTTATCTTCAGAGAGTTTCCGTGCGAGTTCATCAAACTTTGCACCGCCCTTGATTTGAGTGTAAATCGAATCGATCTTGGCTTTTTTGATTTTATCATCACTGCCATCGGTCTTCACACGTGCGAGGATATGCGCCACATCCATTTCGCCGCGTGCAGGACGTTTGCCGATCACTTTCACGATATGATAACCAAGTGTTGTTCTAACAGGCGCTGAATACTGACCCACTGGAGTATCATACGCCGCATTTTCAAACGCATAAAATCCATTAGGAAGTAACGCAGTCACAAATCCGATATCGCCTCCCGTGTCTTTTGAACCACCATCTTCTGACGTAGCTTTTGTCACTACATCCCAGGTCTCACCGGCTTTGAGTCTTTTATATGCCGCCTGTGCTTTCGTATATGCGGCCAGTGTATCCGTAGCCACATTTGGATTTGTTTTAAAAAGAATATGGGCTACATGAACGTCTTCCTGCATGCGGGTGTAGGCTTCCTGTACCAGACGATCTGTGATCTCTTTATCGGTCAGGTAGCTTTCAGCCAATTGCTTGCGATAGCCGGCCAGTTCGGACTGAAGCTGGGGCAGGGTATCAAGACCCATGGCATAGGCTTCACGTACTTTGAGTTTGAACTTGGTATAGAGGTCGAGGTATTCTTCGAGGCTGTTTTGGGAAAAGTCAGCGTCTTCGCGGTTGTTCTTGGCATAGATATAGGAAAACTCAGAAGCCAGGACCGGTTGGCCATCGATGGTAAACAACACAGGGTCCGTATTGGACTGGCTATTGAGAACATTGAGGCCAAAGAAGGCAAGCAGGGTGAAAATCAATGAAAATCTCATGCGTACGTGATTTGAATTGGCAGAATAAGGGCGCAAAAATAGCCAATCGCGGGCTAAATCGAAGGATTAGCCCCAATGGCGCTGCGATTTTAGGCAAAAATTGACGTATAACCGACGCAGTAACAAAGTGTTAACATTCGAGCTCAGGGGATGAAATCTACCTGACCAACGATATATCCCCATTCATCATGATCCGCTCTCCCGTAACAATGTGCCTGAGATTCAGTTGATAGATAAAAACGCCAGGGGCGCATGGCTTTCCCTTGCGGGTACCATCCCATAAGGCCTCCTCCGAAGATTGATGGACTATGTTGCCCCATCGGTCATAGATCCGAAGGACTTCTATGATATAACTTTCGCTGATGGAGGGGCGCCACATTTCGTTTCCGCTGGTGCTGGCTGGGTTAAAAACATTAGGGATATAGATCCCTTGCTGCTTCTCAACCTTTACATTCAAGATGTGGAAATCTATACATCCATTTTCATCCACAAAGGTGATTTCATAACGTATATCAGAACTGCCAAATACCTCAATATCCGCGCCGGTCCAGCGAATATCCGTTCCGGGAGAGAACAGGACATCCGTCACATCAACTCCATTGACTTCCGCATAGGCGACTTCCTGCCACAATCCTTGTGTGATATTCAATAAAGAATCTAACTCCATAAGCAGGGCTGGTTCGTTCGTAAGTGTAGTCTCAGTCACCAGCTCGCAACCATCCTTCGAAATCGTAGTGATTTCATACGTGCCCTGTGGCAAAGCATCCAATACAGGCGATACCATCGGCAACCCATTGACGAATACAGTGCCATTCAGTTCAAATTCATCAGCATTAAAAGATATTACGCCATTGGATTGCCCACAAATCGGATCAGTGGTCGTTATGTCCGGATTCCAGATTGCTCCCGGAGTAACACGCATACTATCCCTGTAGACACATCCTCCAGTCATCTCTATTGAGACCCAATAGAGTCCGGGGGCTGTCAAAAGTCTGAATGCAGACATCGTACCATCCTCCCAAACTATACTTTGAGCGTTTTGAAGGATAGACAGGCTGAGCGTGTCTCCGCTACACAATACCTGATCTTGTCCCAGCAAATCAGTGGGGGTATTAGTGTCCCGAATGATCGTCACGGTAGCAGAATCATTTCCACAAACCGGGTCACTGACGATGTACTGATAACTGCCAGTTGCATCTATGGATGAATTAAAAACATCCCCACCGCCGGACAAGCCAGGCGACCAGTATCCTCCCGGCTGGCCACCGGTCATGGTGGAAAAGTCCTGGATCAGCGTGTCGGTGCATAGCAATAGCGTAACGTCTGTACCTGCGAACGGAAGTCCATTGATATGAATCGTAGCGGTGATAGTTATTCCTTCTTTTATAGCATTGAAACCTTGCAGGGAAATCATCCGGGGTCCGGGAGTGCGTGATGCACCGCTATGCTGGTAACGGAGTGCGAGTAATGCTGCTTTGTAGCTATCGTCTGTTGGGTTATCAGAAACCATTACATAGGTGCTGTCATTCCGTTGTGAAAAAATGATCTCCGGAGGCAAGGATAAAGAAGTCAATCGCTCGTCTCCTGCATCTTTAATACCGGACAGGATCAGGACGATACTATCGATAGGCGCAGACGAATGAATATATACATCCGGCTCACAGATCGGTGCTTCCACATTGAAGCAATGCTCATTGGAGTCCAGATAATCGTATGGGAATACGCCGGTGCTATTGTCCCGGTCCAGATCGATCAGTAGATCACATTCCGGATCTGAACTCAGGAACTCAAGCGGTGAAGTCATATTGGTATTTGCCGCATGGTCTCCCATCCAATATTGACAAACAGGTGTCAGGGTATTTGTGGCAAGATCGTACTGCGATAAGTACATCATCGTGTCAGGGACACCTATCGCCAGGTACTCTTCTGTAGTATGGCCCATATGCGTAGCATAGGTAACTAAGGAATCACATCCATCCGAAAATGACGTTATACCCCAAATGTGTTTATTGGTAAAAATGGTGTCTACTGGATTGAAATCCCAATCATAAACCCATATTCGTGAAACCCTTATGGCTACTAAATATACTTTCTCCATTGTAAAATGAACTTCCCAAAAGCTACTTTCATAATTTCTATTAAACTCAATTAATTCCTCAAAATCTGGATTTGCCAGATCAGCAATTCGACATAGATACTTGTCCCGGCGATTTTCCAGCGAATCCCACTTATGCACAACTAAATATAGTCTACCTAAGTGATCAATATTAGCCACGCTTGATAATAGCCAGGCGTAGGGCATTTCAATATCAGAAATTAATCTGTACTGACACACCGATTGGTCAACCTGATAAATATAAATATGACGGTATAGTCCATTTCTTTCAGAAGCTACGAGCCACAAATCTCCATTTGGGTGGTAAGCATAACCAATGAGCTCTTGTTCATCAGGAACATGATTTTCGTAATCACAGGTTAAGGAGAAATCACAAAATGCATCTGTATTCCAGAGACTTTGTTGTCCATAAACGGTTACTTCCTGTCCAATCCCTTTAATGTGTGAGAATAAGAATAAGGACAGGCTGTATAAAATAAATCGCATAGAAAAACTTACTTTGAAATGAAATAAAAATTCCGGAAGGCGAGACAATGCCTTCCGGAATAATCTCAATCTATCTTTTTATCCATTTCAAAGTGCGGGAATCAGATCCCTTTAAACTGCATAGATACAATCCGGGGCTATAATCCAATGGCAATTCTATCCATGATTGTCCCCTATTTACTAAAATCTCTTCGGATTTAAGAGCTTGTCCAGTTGCTGACCATATATCCAACTGAATCCAATGATCTCTTTGAGCATTAACAAAAATGAAATCTTGATCTTGCTCGTCAGACCTGATCTCAGTATAAAATTCTGGGTGAATAATCTCATCCAACTCAATCCTGACTTCTGGGTAAAGCAGTTCCCCATTATCCCCGATCACCTCAATATATCGGCCTGGATAAATACCAATAGCTTGATTAAAATTACCGATATCGCTGGTGGCCTCTAGTTCAATGTTGACCATCCTTCCTCTTGGAACAATCATTGGCTCTCCGTCTCTTGAGAAATCCGAAAATACAAGGCTATGGTGAGATGAATTGCGATGCCAACGCATCTGAAAATCTCCTTCGAATGTCAGTGAGTTTAAGGATAAATCACTTTCTGAAAAGTGCAATGGAATCTCGAGGCCGTAAATTTCCTCCTGGTTATCCACCCATATTGACACCCTCAAAGTTGAACCTTTACGTATTGGGACTAATCCTGCTGATCTTGCACTCAAACCGCCTCCCGTAAAGTATGCACCTGTGCCACAAACCCAATCATTATAACTTACTGCAGTCATGGAAGATGCTGTAATATCTCCGACTTTCGTGGTGCGGAATGTAAAGAATTTATCATTGTCTCCCATGATCTCATTTGTGGAGAAACCAGACAAAACTATTCCTTCATCATATGGCCAATTATAATCAATCACAAATTCATACGGCTCCTCTTCAAATCGCTCCTCAGCTTCCTCCACCTCATCCTTGTGGACCCATTCCCATGAATTCCGGGTGAGGTCATCCCTATAGAATAAAATGAGGTCGTGGATCATATCTATATCATCCTCATCGACATCATGATCATAGTCTGCATCTCCGGATATATATCGAAATGGAAAATCTTCCGTCGGAGTTCGGCTTTCAAATGCAGGACTGGAAAGGAGATGGCTTTGAATAGCTACCAGATGCTGATTGGTTTTCATTGGAATAAATTTAAAATGAAATACTTAATTTGCTTTTCGAGGCATACCCGCCACAGGAGCGGCAGGTAAGGTTTTTCCGGTCGGGATACTATTGATGATGGATAGCTCTGCGCACAAGATCACCACCAATCAATGTATTTTCAATTTTCACCCGGAGGATCAGGCGATACGGGTACTTAAAATCGGGGTTTGTCCAATAATAATCAGAGGGAAGATAATCAAATTTTGGAATTAGATGCCAGATTTAAGACGCCAGACGAGAGACGAGAGACGTGAGACGTGAGACGCCAGATACCTGATATCAGATGCTCCCTTCAATAAATTTGAATAAGAGAAATTAACCATTTCCTTGCTTAAACATTTCAATGGTTAAACATTTAAACTTGCATACCCACAGTAGCGACAAGGCATGCCCTGTCTCTACCATTCATCCGTGTTCATACACCTTCCGAATCCTTGGATTAAGATTGGTCATAATCTCATAAGGAATGGTCCCACATTTCTCTGCCAATACCTCGACGGAATGATTTTTATCAAATACAATCACTTCGTCACCGATCTCAACGCCTGGCACATTGGTGATATCAATCATGGTCATATCCATGCATACCCTGCCCACAATCGGCGCCTGGTGACCATGCACCAGTAAGGTACATCCGACATTTCCGGCTACGCGTGGCAAACCATCCGCATAGCCGAGGTTGACCGTGGCGATCGTTCGCGGAATGTCAGTGATAAAACTCCTCGAATAACTCACGGATTCACCCGGGGCGATCTGCTGCAGGTGAAGTATGCGCGCCTTGAGACTGTGCACCGGAGTCAATTCAGGATGTCCCGGTATACCCACGCCATACAACCCTATTCCCATTCGCACATATTCATACTGATACTCCGGAAATCGCAAAATACCGGACGTACTTAAAATGTGCCGGGGAGGCGCATATCCTAAACCATATACCAGGTCCTTGTACATGGCATCAAATCGGGCAGCCTGTTCGTGCGTGAAGTGATCAAACTTAGCATCATCACTGGCACTCAGGTGCGTAAATACCGTGCCCACCTTGATCCAGGGTTGATCTCTCAATATGTCGACCAGCCCGTCTATATCATCCGGGCCAAATCCCAGCCGATGCGTACCGGAATCGATCTTGATATGAATGATCGCGGCATCCTGGCTGAATTTGCATTGCGTCAGTAATTTTTCAAGAATATGCCGGTTATATATTTCAGGTTCGAGATTATGCTGCAGGATCAGATCCATGCTCTCCGGATCAGGATTAAGCACCATCACCGGCAATGCGATTCCTGCTTCTCTCAATTCAATGCCTTCATCGATCACCGCGACCGCGAGCATGTCAATATGCTGATAGGATAAAAACCTGCATACCTCCATACTGCCAGCGCCATAGGCATTGGCCTTGACGACAGCGATCTTCTTTACACCGGGCTTGATCTGGCGATAGAAATATCTGAGATTATTATCGAGTGCGCCAAAGTCCACATGCAGCACCGCGCTATGCGACCGCAATCTCAACCTGCGCGCGATTCGTTCAAAGCCAAAACGCCGCGCCCCCTTCAACAATACAACTTCGTTATTGAAATCCGCCGTGCCTCCCATGCGGAAAAATTCATCGACATCTCTATACACGAAAGTCTTAATCGTTTCCGGCAAGAGTTGCGACAAGGTGCCTACTTCATGGCCGATGCAAATGAGTTTATCAACTCCCGCACCCGCAATCATCCGCGCGAGATCCGCGTATATACCCGGCCGTCCGTGTGCATGATCGGAAAGGATAAGTGTTTTCTGTTGCGTCTGTCCCGCGATATCCAGACTCTCTAATGCATAGGCGAGTGAGTCGAGATCCAGGCTGTAACTGTCATTGATGAGCACGCAACCCTGCACGCCATCTTCCGCTTTCAATCGCATATCGATGGGCTGCAATTCCTGAAAGCCCATGATCCGCTCCCGCGGAGACATCCCCATACTCAACAGAGCAGTAACACAAGCCAGGCTATTGGATACCGGCACAGGTCCGATAAATGGAATGGTGTAATAAAACTGTTCGCCTTGTGTTTCGATTTTGATTTCAGAGGCATCCCCCTTTTTCAAGGCAGCGCCCTGCACCAATGCCGGTTGATGCAAGCTCCAGGTGAAATGATACTTATCCGGAAAATATGTCCGCATGGCATCTGCTACACTCGGTTGATCAAGTCCGTATACCAGCGTGGATGCATTTCTGCAAAGGATTAATTTCTCCTGGAGTTTCATTCTGACATCGCCTCCAAATCCTTCATCATGCGCATCACCGAGGTGAGTAAAAACGACAATCTCAGGTTGAATGATTTTTTCCAATCGATCCATTTCACCAGGATGTGATATCCCTGCTTCGATTATGACATGCGTCGCATCAAGGGGAATATTCCAAACGGAAAGCGGAACACCGACCTGGCTGTTATAACTCCCCGGACTGCGATACACACGGGTGTCTTTGTAGAGCAACATATACAGCCACTCCTTGACCCAGGTTTTTCCATTGCTACCTGTGATAGCGATAATTTTTCCCTGGTACTGACTGCGATGCCACGCTGCCATGGTGTGGAATGCCTCCAGGACATTCGGCACTTTGATATAGTTGCCTTCAGGAAAGTGCGAAGTATCTATGTTTTCCTGAACCAGAAAATTCCTCACGCCATGTTCCCAGGCATCATGGATATACCGGTGACCATCGACTCGAGCTCCCTGCAATGCAATAAAAATAGCTTGTGGTTGCCATGCCGCTTTACGACTGTCAATACAAACATGCTTTACAGGCGCATCGGGATCCGGCAGTACATGTGCCCCATCCGGAAAAAGAGAAGCAATACGTTGTGCGGTATACACAGGTCTAAGGTAATGTTTTATCAGGCGTCTTTGGGACGCTTGTAGACCGGTACGGTAGAACAGGGTTCGCCAAACATCAGGGATTTGACGACAGGCACTAATTTAGAAGTGAGGGCCACATAGATTTCAGGACCGATCTGTATGCCATCGCTGCATCCTTTGATGACGACACGTTGATCCTGGTAAGGGGTGATATCCATTTGATGTATATGCTCCATTAACTTCTGGCTCAGCCATGCGTCGGGGGTGCCGAAATAGATCTCCACTGCATGAGGAGTAGCGAGGGTGGTGATAAGCATATAGGCCCAGCTCGGAACGATTGCGTCTGCCGAACAAAACACACAGAGCGGTTTGCCGGCGTATTGGGTCCAGTCGTGATTTTTCAAGCTGTCCCTGAACTCCTGTTCCTTTAAAATCAGGCCCATGAATAGGTAATCCTTCAAATCAAAGGTGAGTGGACGATCTGCCGGAAGCCATTCTTCGGGTTTGAGGGTGATCAGGCCACTGGCGGCCACCCGGTTGATGAGGGCATCGCTCATGGCAGGAGTAGATTATTCGGATTCGTCGATCGGTAATACTTCGCGTTCGCCATCATGATCATTTGAGGGAAGTTCGAAGGATACAACCTCTTCCAGGGAAGAAGGTTCACCGATCTGGTCCGCGGAGGACTGGAATTCTTTCAACTGAGGCAGATCCTGGATCGACCGGAGGCCGAAATAGTCCATAAACTTACCGCTGGTGGCGTAGAGCAAAGGTTTTCCAGGCCCGGTGGAGCGACCGGCGATCTCAATCAATTCCTTTTCCAGCAATTTATCGATGGCGTAGTCGGCATTGACCCCCCGGATTTGTTCGATTTCAGCTCTGGAGACAGGCTGGCGATAAGCAATAATGGCAAGCGTTTCAAGCGCCACTTTGGATAAACGCCTCTTGGTCAGCTGCTTAAGGTAAGCACCAGCGATGTGGTGGTATGCTCCCTTGGTAACAAACTGGAATCCGTCTGCGACCTCTACGATCTCGATGGCAAAATTGTCATCCCAGTACTTTTCCTGGAGGCGATGCAGGGATTCATCCACACTGGCCTCATCCACAGTGATCTGGAGGGCGTTTTCAAGATTATACTTGATCTCCTCGCGCTTGACGGGTTGCTGAGCGACGAAAATGAGGGATTCTATATGGGTATCTAATCGTTCTACCATGGGGGCGGCAAAATTAGCTATTAAAACGAAAAGCAAGGTATGCCACCAGTAGAATGAAGAGGATAAAAAGGACACCGATGATCAGGGTTTGCCGGACCTCCTCCCGCAGCAGTTTACGGCGGATCCGGTTCCGTGGGGTGTCCGTCACCTGGTCGACTTTAAACCCATAGAGGAATTTTCCCTCCTTCTCCTCAATCTCGATGTCACAGAGTTCGTCATCGATAAAAAAGGAATAATTGCGGGAGGTTTTGACACTAAAATCGATCACCACGATCCGGGCATTGCAATAGACTAAGAGATGTCCCGTGTTATCCCCATGAAACAAGCCGACTTTGTGACGCGCGCCATCGTCCGCGATATATGTCCAGGTCATCTGGCCCATGCCTATGACCTACTAACCGCAGTACATGAAGTAAAAATCCTGATGCATATCTTTTGTGTAACGAATAAAACCAGACTTTCTATATCCGGGTTTAAGGTCCTTACACCAAAAACAAAAACTGGATGACAATCGCGGTGACGAACAGGATAAAATGAAGGGACTCAGCCACGGCAGGGTGGCGGATGAGCCGGACCATAATCGCCACAAAGAGGGCCAGGGGGATGGCGATGGTCAGGAGATATTGAATGGAAATCGTAGGCGGAAACAGGGCCATTGGGATTGTGAAAAACACCATCACATACATGGTATCAATCTTCTTCTGGGCATGGATATTTTTCCTGGCGATGATCTGACTATAGCCCATCAGACTGACCAGCAGTAACAATGCAAATACGGAAAGGGTGATAATATCTGAAGTGCTGGTCATGGCACTTAAGCCTGGAATACCAAAAGCATCAAAAAATTCAAAATGGGCGGGATTGAGGTCACGGGTGCGGATCACACGCACCATCCATCCGATGAAAAAAGGACTTAAATATCCGGTCAAAAACTGGAATACATCCTTCAGTTTTAAGGTCTTGAGCATACTCATCGACAACAAACCAAAGAGAAAGAATATGGCAAAAGGAGTATACACTAAACCGGCGACAGCCAACCAGAATCCTGCCATAAATCGTGTTTCTTCCTGCTTCTCCTTTTTAAGAACATCAAACAAATAAGCCAATGCGATCAGTAGGGTGGTATTGGCCAGGAGTATAGAAGAAACGCCTATAAATGCCGGATGCATGGAGGTCAGCAGAATGTAGGCCAGTCCCGGAAAAAGATTGATTTCTCCAAGCATACTCTGCTTGATCATTAGGCGATTGAGCATGGCGGCCTGCACAAACACCAGGAAGGTGGAGAAAAGGTATTCACCCGCACCCCAACCCTGAGCGGCAAGGATAAGCTCCCTACCCCAGTGTCCTGAAATCTCACCGTCCACCCTCGCCTCTGGAAAAAGGATCACCACACTGCGCACGACAAGGGCGTAGGGCAGCAAAAGCAGGCTGTTAAAAACGTGGTTCTTTTTGAAAAACTCGAGCACGGACCCGGATTTGATTGAGGGGGTAAAAATAGCCTTTTCTGCTCAGGGGTGAAGGTCGCGGCATACTTGGCAAAGGCTCAACGGCTATCTTTGGCCCGATGTCCCTCATCAGGCAAACGACGGAAAGCACGACCCGACAAGGCACAGCCCAGCGGCTGATCATCGCAGGTATGGGTGCCATCTTATTGCTAAGTCTTCTGGGATATTTCTACACAGAAGATTGGTTGCTGCTTTTGGTGCCTTTCGGACTGGCGGCTACGGCCTGGGGTATTCGGGATTTCCGTGTGCTCTATCTGGCGATTTGGTTCACCATTCCATTTGCAGTGGAAGTTGATTTACCGGGTGGGTTTTCTACGGACTTTCCGGCCGAACCACTCATGTGGCTGTCGTGTGTTATGTTTTTGGTATACCTGTATCTGAATCAGCGAACCACGGATTTCAAATTTGTATTTCATCCGCTTTTTGTACTTCTGATGATCCATTTTTTCTGGATCGTCTTTACCACGGTGATTTCCGGAGAACCCATCATCTCCCTTAAATATACACTGGCCAAGAGCTGGTATCTGCTCTGTTTTGTGGTCATCCCCATTGTACTGTTTAAAAAAATACAGGACTACAAGCAATGGGCGATGGTGGTCATCATTCCACTGGTGCTCACTGTGATTATTATTTTGATCCGGCATAGTCAGTACGGCTTTACGTTTTCAACCATCAACAATGCGGTCATTCCGATCTACCGTAACCATGTAGATTATGCCTGTTGTCTCGGCATCCTCCTGGCGCTCGTGTGGTACATGCGACAGTGGTTTGAAAATAAATGGGTCAAACGATTCCTTGTCGTATCCCTTGGCTTAATGTTGCTGGGTATTTATTTTTCCTACACACGGGCGGCATGGCTGTGCGTACCCTTGAGTGTAGGTACTTATTTTATCATTCGCTTAAGGTTGATGCGTGTGGCTATTCCGCTGGCCCTGGCCGGAGGTATCCTGCTGGTGGGTTGGCTGGCGTATGACAACAATTACATCAACTTCTCCCCCAATTATGAGAAGACGATTACGCACAAAAACTTTGACGACCTGGTGTCCGCGACGTACCAGATGGAGGACATCTCGACGGTAGAACGATTTTATCGTTGGGTGGCCGGGTTTTATATGGTGCAGGAAAAACCATGGGCCGGATTTGGGCCTGCGAGTTTTTATAGTGTGTATCACAGTTATGTGGACAGGCATTTCACCACCTATGTCAGTGATAATCCGGAACATTCGGGTATGCACAACTATTATCTGATGGTAGCGGTTGAACAAGGCATGATTGGTTTGTTTATTTTTCTGGTGCTGGTCGTTGCGGTCTTGTTGATAGGGGAAAAGACCTATCACCGGATGCAGGCGGGGCCGGAAAGGCAATTGCTCATGGCGATGCTCATCTCGTTTTGTTGCAATCTGTTTATCATGACCCTGAATGATACGGTGGAGACGGATAAGCTGGGGACGTTTTTTTTCCTCAGCATAGCTGTCGTCATCTGGCTCGGTAAGGGGCTCAAGTTGTCGAGCCCCAACCCTCGTAAGGGCTCAACAACTTGAGCCCGCTATCGTAAGGGCTCAACAACTTGAGCCCACATATCGTAAGGGCTCAACAATTTGAGCCCACAATGTATAAACAATGAGTAAAGATCTCGCCGCCATCAAAGCCCCGATCGCTTCCGAACTGGAGGCCTTTGAGGTGCATTTCAGGGATTCGGTGCGGAGCCGTGTGGCGCTGCTGGATAAGATCATGCACTACATCGTGCATCGCAAGGGAAAGCAGATGCGACCCATCTTTGTCTTGTTGTCCGCCAGGATGTGCGGAGCGATCACGCCAAAGTCATACACAGCCGCTTCTCTGGTCGAGCTGCTTCATACAGCTACCCTGGTACACGATGATGTCGTAGATGACGCGCACCAGCGTCGCGGGGTATTCAGTATCAATGCGCTTTGGAAAAACAAGATTGCGGTGTTGGTGGGAGACTATCTGCTCTCGCGCGGGTTATTGGTGGCGCTGGACAATGGGGCTTATGATTTATTGCAGATCATGTCACGAGCGGTAAGAGATATGAGTGAGGGTGAATTGCTGCAAATTGAAAAAGCACGCAGACTCGATATTTCGGAAGAAGTCTATTTTGATATTATTCGTAAAAAAACCGCCTCACTGATTGCTGCTTCCTGTGCTGCAGGTGCGGCCAGTATCACGGACGATAAAGAAACAATAGAAAAGTTCTATCAGTTTGGAGAAACGATTGGCATTGCATTCCAGATTAAGGACGATCTCTTTGACTACGGCGATGCGGATGTAGGAAAACCGCGGGCCATCGATATTGCCGAAAAGAAAATGACCCTGCCTTTAATTTATACGTTACAAAATGTGGATAGCGCCACCCGCAGAAACCTGATCCGTACTGTGGAGAAATACAACAAGGACAAAACCAAAGTACGCGAGCTCATCCGCACCGTCCATCAAACCGGCGGCATCAAGTATGCGCAGGAGATCATGGAATCCTATGTACGCCGGGCGAATGATATGTTGGAGGCCCTTCCTTCATCTGATTCACGCAACTCCATGATCGGGTTGATGAATTATGTGATTGACAGGACGAATTGAAAAAGGACGCCAGATGCCAGATGCCAGACGTTAGATGCCAGGCGTCAGATGCCAGACGCGAGACGGCAGTCTTAGGTGGGTGGTCAGTCGTGAATCGTGAGTCGTGAGTCGTGAGTCGTGAGTTGTGAGTCTTATAAATTCTAGCATTCAATTTGATTTTCCTTTAACTCCAGTCACCTTTCAGACACCGGTTTGACTTCATGCACCACTAATAAACTCATAAACCAATAAACTTATAAACCCATAAACCTATAAACTTGAGCATTAACCCTGCTCTGTGCCGGAGGTTAAAACCCCCGGCCAAATATCGATCGCCCCGATGGGGCTCTTACTGTGTCACACCTCAATCCTCCGGATCTGCGCTCCAATCGCACTCAACCGGCCATCAATGTCCTGGTAACCGCGATCAATCTGGTGGATATTGTGGATCAGGGATCTGCCCTCTGCAGAAAGGGCCGCTATCAATAATGCAACGCCCGCGCGGATATCCGGCGAACTCATTTCAATACCGCGCAATGGATATTTGCGTTCGAGCCCGATGACGGTGGCGCGGTGCGGATCACAAAGAATGATCTGTGCGCCCATGTCGATGAGTTTGTCGACAAAGAACAATCGGCTCTCAAACATCTTTTGATGGATCAGTACACTACCCCGTGCCTGTATCGCAACGACGAGAACAATACTCATCAGGTCAGGGGTAAAGCCCGGCCATGGGGCATCATAAATCGTCATGATCGAGCCATCGATAAACGTCTGTATCTCGTACATATCCTGTGCGGGGATGACGAGATCATCATTTTCTACATTGATGGTGATTCCAAGTTGCCTGAAAACGCGGGGAATTAATCCCAACTCATTGACCTGGCAGTTTTTGATCCGAATATTGGATTGCGTCATAGCGGCGAGTCCGATAAACGATCCGATCTCAATCATATCCGGGAGAATTCGATGAGATGCTCCTCCCAGTTTCTCTACACCATGAATGATGAGGAGGTTTGACCCCAGCCCATCAATCTTCGCACCCATGGCGATCAATAATCGACACAGTTGCTGGAGGTAGGGTTCGCATGCGGCATTGTAAATGGTTGTTGTCCCTTCTGCCATGACCGCAGCCATCAAAATATTGGCTGTACCTGTCACGGAGATTTCATCCATGAGTACATAAGCGCCCTTTAATCCGTTGGGAGCTTCTACATAATACTGATCTGCTTTCTCGTCATATACAAAGCGTGCATTGAGATGTTGGAAGCCATGGAAGTGGGTGTCCAGTCTGCGGCGGCCAATTTTGTCTCCGCCAGGTTTGGGTAAAAAGGCTTTTCCGAATCGAGCGAGCAACGGACCGATCAACATCACGCTCCCCCGGATCTTACGGCTGTTGGCCTGGAATTTTTCAGACGCGAAATGCTCAAGATCGATGTCATCTGCCTGAAACCTGTAATGTCCCGGACCGAGCAAATTCACTTTCACCCCGAGGCCCTTGAGCAGATCAATCAACATCCGGATATCAATAATATCAGGCACGTTGCTGATCTCTACCGGTTCGCTGGTGAGCAACACCGCGCTGATGATCTGCAATGCTTCATTTTTTGCGCCCTGCGGATGGAGTTCACCAGAGAGTGAGCGGCCGCCTATGACTTCAAAGGCTTGTGATTGACTCATGAGGGGAGTATTTAATTCCAGCGGGTAAAAATAACCATTTCAGTGATATATTAAAAATATTCTTAATATATGCTGAGGAGGGTCTCTTGCCTAAAAAAAGCAGCCGGTGTATCCACCGGCTGCTTTATGGTTGCTCATGAATGTGTGTATCCGGTTACTCTAGCGGGCGGCTAAGCCAATCATCGGCCTCACCCTGCCAAAGGATTTTGCGCTTCCATACGTAAGATTGATGGAGAGCAATCGATATGCGTCTTCAGTGACCACATCATGCTGTGCAGACCCTGCATCAGTACCAGAGAAGAGGCTCCGTCCAAACTGGACGGCAAAAGCCTGGTTTTTGGTGGTAATTTCAAATCCGCCTTCACCTTCAAAGGTGAAGCCGAGTGGACCTACTTTTTCAAGCGTGCCTCCATCCTGAGGGTTCTGCACAAAAAGGGCCTGATCTGTAGAGTCAATATCATACAGGGCTGATTTCTGATACTTGGTTGCATAGGAGTATGCGCCTGACTGCACTGCCGGAGTACCAGGATTCAAGTTTCCGTCAACACTCAGTACTCCACCAGTAAGCGGGCTGACCTGGAGATTTTGTCCCGAACTGGTAACAATGCGCAGAATATCCCTGACAGGATCAAAGTCCATACCCACCGTGCCGCCGCTGATCGTTGGATTCATAACAAATCCGGTCACTGGAGTGACTACACCTGTTGTAGGATTAATCTTGTACAAGATACTCTCACTGGTCACTCCATATAATTCCCTCGAGCGGAAGCGATAATCTATAGCAAGCATTCTTTCTTCCGGACGAAGCCCGGTGATTGCTACCAATGCCTTCTCCACAACAGGAGGTCCGGAAACCAGGTGCACCAATTGATTTTCGGGAGTCAATCCTATCAGCGGAACGCTTGGAGTGCCTCCAATAAGTGTGCGCTCTTCGATCGACAAATCATCATTAGGAGATATTGCATCTTCTTTTGCACATCCGATCGCCAGGAGCAGGACGACGATCATCGTTGCGAAATAGCTGAAGAATTTAACGTTGAGTCTCATATGTAGAAGTTTAAAAGTTACAACATGACTTCAGGGTGAGAGACAGCAAATCACCAGTCGGAATCTCCGCACTGACGGTGGGTGGCCTGCAATAAGATAAAAGGGGAATAATGATAAAATTATGCCTTAAAAACGACTCCTGTACTCTAAAATTGAAGAAAATGGCCGGGTGAGTGTTAAAATATGGTGATTTCAGGGTTTCCCCCGAACAGGAGTCCAGGCTGAAATCAGGGTCTGCACGGAGTAAATGGCCTGACCTGCAGAAAAAAAAATGAGGCCCGAGTGGTTAGCTCGAGCCCCGATAGGTTATTTCCAGGTTCTTCACCAGGAAATCAGGTTGGTTCTACTCTTCTACGACTTCAAATTTGACAGCCGCATGAACGTCCGGATGAAAGTTGATATTGGCGGTATATGCGCCTAACACCTTTACTTCCTCTGTCAGTTCTATTTTCTTGCGAATCACCTCAATGCCCATTTGGTCCTTGAGGGCTTGCATGATCTGTACGTTAGTGACACTACCGAATATTTTGCCACTGGTTCCGGCTTTGGCACCGATACGCAATACCTGGCCTTCCAGTTTTGCGGCCAGATTCCTGTAATCAGCAATGCGCTCTGCTTCGTGAGCGGCTTCTTCCTGGCGCAGTTTATCCAATTTGGCA
>CAZYHJ010000011.1:0-14554 GCA_964646645.1 uncultured Saprospiraceae bacterium
GATTTCGTTGAAGTTTTTGCCAACCTCGATGATGGTATCGAATGGTTTGGCGGTACAGTCAACGTACGTCATGCCGCAGTAAGTTTCTGTGGCGATGACAGCTATGACTATGATCAAAGCTGGGACGGAAAGGGCCAGTTCTGGTTATCCCTCCAGGATGAAGACGGCGCACGCGCCGGTGAGTGGGATGGCAGTGAAGCTGCTGACCTCAATCCCAAAGTAAGCCCGCTGATCAGTCACGTCACCTTTATCGGTGGCGGATTGACCACTGTCAATGCCGACAACAATGACGCCCTCCGCATTCGCAATGATGCCGCAGCGCACGTGCACAATTCCGTGATGACCGGTTTTGCCCGCAGAGCCATCGGTATTGACAACAATTCATGGCAGCGTTTCCTCGATGGAGACATCACATTTGACAACAACGTCTTCAGTGATTTTGTGGCTGGCAATGATTTCACCTCTCTCGTGAGCGCCATGGATGTACCTGCCCTGGTAGCCCACCTGGAGTCAAGAGGCAACGTGGTGTCAAGCCCGGCCATCGCAGGAGTATCCCGAGTACCTGATGGTCAATTGGATCCACGCGTCAATCCATCCGGCGCAGCCTACAGTCGCGCGGTTCAAGTCAATGATCCCTGGTTTTTACCAAGTCGTGACATCGGTGCATTCGAAGATGAAAACTGGGCACTCTGCTGGACCGCACTGGATGAATATGGTTACTTCGGTGACCTGGTATCTGCAGTGTATGATCCTGCATTGTCCACTTCAGATGAAACAATTACGATTTATCCTAATCCTGCCAATGAGGCTGTCAATGTACAGTTTGAATTGAGTGCACCAATGAACCTCCAGTTCAGGATCATTGACCTGACCGGAAAGACCCTGAGCCGTTCTGCAATAGAGCGTTTCGATGCAGGGGTTTCTATTCAGGCACTTGATGTACATGCACTGTCTGCCGGTATGTTTTTGATCACCGTAGAAAATGAAAATGCGGTGATAGGCCGCAGGGTATTTGTCAAAGAATAACCCTTGAAAACCACTTTTATCATTCAGACATCACAGGCGCAGCGGAGGAGCTGCGCCTGTTGATGTTGAACACTCCGGCGAAAGCGCCGGAACATGGCCCCAAAAGCCCCAGCACAAAATTCTAATGCAACGAATCCGATAATCGCTGAATACAATGAAGAAATTTCTAATGCTCTTTTTCTTCCTGCCCGCGCTGATAAACGCACAGACAGGAACCATATCCGGAACTGTTCTGGATGAAGCAACCGGGGAGACGATGATCGCCCTCCCTGTGATTGTGGTCGGCACCGATGTAGTCCGCACCACTGATTTTGATGGCAAGTATGCTATTCAGATCGCACCGGGTACGTACACACTAAAGTTCACCTATCTCGGCTATCAGGACAAAACCGTGACTGATGTCATCGTCAAGGCAAATGAGGTCACCTTTGTTGATGTCAGCATGCCCGTAGCTTCCGCAGGACTGGAAGAAGTCGTCGTTACGGCCAAATCCATTGAGCGTACAGAGAACGCGCTCCTGATGCTGCAGATGAATTCGGATAAAATTCAGGACGGCATCTCCTATCAGGAAATGTCGAGAATGGCTATAGGTAATGTTGCCAATGCCATGACTAAGATCACCGGTACAAGTGTGCAGGATGGGAAATATGTCGTAGTGCGCGGATTAGGAGACCGTTATTCGCTCTCTCAATTGAATGGACTACCTATGCCAAGCATAGATCCTTATCGCAACAGTGCCCAATTGGATTTGATCCCGACAAAGTTGTTGGATAACATTATTGCTACCAAAACATTTACGCCGGATCAACCCGGCACATTTACCGGAGGCAATATCGATATCCGGACAAAAAGTTTTCCGGAGCAACGCACATTCTCGGCCAGTGTATCCATGGGGTATAATACCCAGAATAATCTGAAGGATGACTTTTTAACCCATGAAGGTTATAACAGTGATTTCTGGGGATATGGATTGAAGGACAGGGAGCGTCCGGGAATATTGTCCGATTCCCTTTTCATGGTGTATGGGGATAAGAACGCTGAACTCAAAGCAAGGTTTGGTGATAGCACAGCAGCATCCACGATTAATAAAGTGGTTGATGTCATGAGTTATCAGTTTGATACCATGCATACCAGGTCCCCCATCGACTATGGTGTAAACCTTTCTTTTGGGAATACCTATTCAACCGGAAAAAATTCAAGCCTCGGACTAATTGTAGGCGGAACGTTTCGCCAGGAATATGAGCATCGTCCCAATGCGCTGCAGGCCAACTGGTTTGTCTACGATTTGAAATCTGACAGTCTTCGCACCAGTGGAAACTACAGACGTACGGATAGCTATCAGATACCGACGGTCAATGGATTTGGAGGTTTGGCGTATAAGTTTGATACCTATAATACGGTTGACTTTAAAGTCATCTACAATCACGTAGCCACAAAAACCACTACCTATCTCCAGGGAGAGGACGGGCTAAATATTGAAGCACCTTCCTATAAGCTGGGTCGTGCCCAGACCTGGATGGAAAGGAAGATGATTAATTACCAGCTCACAGGTCAGCACCACATTCCAAAATGGGGAGGACTGGAAATTGACTGGCGGACCAGTATTGTCAATGCATCAAGGACAGAACCCAATCTTCGTTTTTTCTCCAGTCAGTATGATGCGGAGACCAACACAGAATCGGTGCCCCTGGCCAATGTCAATGACCCGTTTTATTTCTGGAGAGCCCTTAACGATGACATAAAAGTAGGTGCGTTGGATCTGATATTACCCATCTTTAAGTACAAGGATGATGGCAGTAAAATCAAAATCGGAGGATTCACCAGTCGCAAGGACCGGAATTTTGATGAGTACAGATATATCGTTTACACCCCAAATAATGCAACAGATTATAATGGTGATTTTGATGCCTTCTTTGCACCGGAAAATCTTGGCGTGATCCGCACCGATACGCTGCCCAATGGAAATCAACGATACATCATTGGCAACTATATCAACCAGGCGACCCGGGTAGAGAACAGCTACGCGGGATATGAAAATGTAAATGCGGCCTATGCCATGATTACGTTCTCTCCATTGAGAAAATTGAAGGTCATCGCCGGAGCGCGTGTGGAAAGCACTGATATTTTTGTGCAAAGCAAGATCGTGGATATCGTCGGTGAGGAACCGGACAGCACGAATACAGGGGAGATTGATGTCACGAATGTATTGCCCTCTATCAATCTGGTGTATAACCTGAAAGACAACATGAATTTGAGGGCCTCATACAACCAAACGCTGGCCCGTCCGAATCTCCGTGAGATCGCACCGTTTGCATCTTTCGATCCGTTGATTGATGAATTCTTTATTGGTAACCCTGAACTTGTCACGACGGATATTAAGAACTATGACCTTCGCTGGGAGTGGTTCCCAAATCCGGGAGAGTTGTTTGCCGTGAGTGGCTTTTATAAAACATTTGAGAATCCGATCAGTCTTCAATATCTGAATTCATCGAATCCCGAGTTTCAATATGCTAACGTGGAGAAAGGAGCAATCGGTGGAATTGAACTTGAATTCAGGAAAACCTTAGGCTTCATCTCACCGGCGCTGGAGAAATTCAAACTCTCTACCAATCTGACGTTCATCGAATCCTCTATGGATGTGATCGAGCAGTCCGGATTGGAACCTGAGTCAAGGCCTTTTGAAGGACAATCTCCATTATTGGCGAATGTAACCCTGGGTTTTAATGATCCTGATAAATCCTGGGACATTCAGTTGACCTATAACTATACAGGCGAACGTCTCGTAGCTGTCGGTTTGGTATCCCCGGACATCTACGAAAGAAGTTTTTCAATGCTGGATGCGATCATCTCAAAGAAATTTGGAAATGTTTCGCTCAAACTTGCGGCAAACAATCTCCTCAATCCATTTTACACCGCTTCTACCAGTGAATACAAAGGAAACGAGTATCTGACCAGGCAATACAAGCGCGGTACGTCATTTATCATGACCGTGGCCTACGAACTCTGATCCATACAAACGCGGCATTAGATTTTTTTATTATCGGAGCCCCGGGATCCTCGTGATTGCGGGGTTTTTTATCGTCCGGACAGTACATGCCAGAAAAAGGTCTTACAATAGTGGGATTTTTCAAGCGTTATTGTTGTTGAAATGCCTATGAACCGTTCGCGAAAATCCAAAGCTGAGAAGGTATCCCGTAACAAGGGGAGAGTGGTGTCAGTCACCTTGCATTCTCTTTTGTTGATCCTTATGTTTTTACCTTTCTTCAGCATGAAGGCCCCTGAGGAGCCTACCAAGGAAGCATTGGTGATCCAGTTTGACTATCCCTACAATAATTATGTTGCACCGGAAAAATTTGTAGAGGAGGAGCAGGAAATGAATACGGATATGGCTTCCAAAATGTCAGGAAGTGAAGCAGGAGGCAGTCCTCAATCGGAGGAAGCCATGAAATCCCGCCCGCAGCAGGCAGCCCCTTCAAGATTGTCAACCCCTGCCATGACGCAAGTCAACCAGGTGACACAGCCTAGCAGTGCGTTGAGATCAAACATTGGAGAGATCCCACTGCCTGCACCAAAGATTGTGGCGAAACAGGCCTGGGCCTCTGCCGGTGAATCCGATTTTTTTGAAAGTGATGGCGTCGAAGAGATGAAAATGATCGACTGGTCCGATGGTGCATTTGGTGATGTACCCGGATCTGGTCCTGGTGATGGCGATGATGACAGTGATGTATTCAGTGATGGCTTTGGATCAGGCACGGGAGGCACAGGCGGACAAGGTGGAGGAGCCGGAAATAAAACCGGAACCGGGTCAGGCCCAGGGGGTGGTACAGGAGCGGGTGGAGCAGGAAGTAAAACAGGAGTCGGTCAGGATGGAAGCGGATTGAAATGGGGCGTTGGGTTGGATGACGGACTGCTGAATCGTGAACTGGTGCAGCGGGCCAATGTCGGTAGTCTTGCTGTAAAAGAGGGAAAGGTGAGTATTTTTATCTGCGTAGACAGAAGCGGAATGGTCGTCTCTACTAAATATGATCTTGCAGGCTCTACACTAAAGGATCCTTCGTTTGTAGCTAAAGCAGAGGCATGTGCCAAATCCTATATTTTCGCCCGTGATGATAATGCACCGGAGAGGCAATGCGGGAAACTGGCCTTCGTTTTTAAGATCAAATAAGTGTCTCCAAAACCTTGCTATTTCCTTAGCGAGCAGCGATAACTTCCATCTCCAGAAGTACACCGTAGTGTAAATCCCCGCATGGAATGACAGCCCTTGCAGGTTTATGATCGCCCATGCATTCGGCATAGATTCGATTGAGATCCGGCCAATAAGTCATGTCCGGGATGTACACTGTCGCCTTAAGGATATGATCCAATCCTGATCCCGATGCTTCCAGTATGGCCCTGATATTTTCAATGACCTGCCGGGTCTGGGCTTCTATACCGCCTTCTGTGATTTGATGCGTCACGGGATCTATGGGCAGTTGGCCGGAAACAAAGATTAATCCATTGTGAACAATCGCCTGGCTATAGTGACCCGCGGGGACCGGAGCATTTTTTGTAAAAATTTTATCCATACTTAGTGCCTATAAATGAGGAAGATACAACGAACAATCGCGTATTTCACTCAATCACAGCGAACATTCGGTATCTTTGCACCGTTTTTCTGGCAATATTAAAATATCGATTCACATGCAAATGGTTGACCAACAACTGAAATACAAAGTAAAAGACATCAGTCTGGCCAAATGGGGCCGTCTGGAAATGGAACTCGCTGAGGCAGAAATGCCGGGACTCATGGCCCTGCGGGAACAATACAAAGACACCAAGCCGCTGAAAGGCGCTCGTATCGCAGGATGCCTGCATATGACGATCCAGACAGCAGTTTTGATTGAAACCCTTAAGGAACTCGGAGCTGAAGTCTCCTGGTCATCCTGCAATATTTTCTCTACCCAGGATCACGCCGCCGCAGCGATTGCCGCAGCAGGTATTCCGGTTTACGCCTGGAAGGGAATGTCACTGGAAGAGTACGATTGGTGCATTGAGCAGACACTCTTCGCTTTCAGCGATGGTCAGCCCCTCAATATGATCCTGGATGATGGCGGTGACCTCACCAACATCGTACTGGATAAGTATCCGGAGTTGGCAGCCAATATCAAAGGCATCACCGAAGAAACAACCACCGGGGTACTGAGGCTCTATGAAAGAGAAAAGAATGGTACCCTCACATTGCCGGCGATCAATGTCAATGATTCCGTGACCAAGTCAAAGTTTGACAACAAGTACGGTTGCCGTGAAAGCTGCGTAGATGCTATCCGTCGCGCCACAGATATTATGATGGCAGGAAAGGTGGCTGTTGTGGCCGGATACGGTGATGTAGGTAAAGGTTCTGCCGCGTCTTTGCGCAGTGCTGGTTGCCGCGTCATTGTAACAGAGATCGATCCGATCTGCGCATTGCAGGCCGCTATGGAAGGCTTTGAAGTAAAGAAAATGGTGGATGCCATTCCACAAGCTGATATCATTGTGACGGCAACAGGTTGCAAAGATGTAATCACCGGCGAGCACTTCAAATTGATGAAGGATAAAGCCATCGTCGCTAACATCGGTCACTTTGACAATGAAATTGATGTAGCATGGCTCAATGAAAAGTCAGGCAGCATCAAGGTGGAAATCAAACCACAGGTGGATAAATACACCCTCAATGGAAAAGACATCGTGCTCCTGGCAGAAGGTCGTCTGGTAAACCTTGGTTGTGCAATGGGCCATCCATCCTTTGTGATGTCCACTTCATTTACCAACCAGACCCTCGCACAGCTTGAACTCTGGACCAAAGGAGAACAATATGATAACAAGGTCTATGTCCTTCCAAAGCATCTCGATGAAATGGTGGCTAAACTCCACCTGGATAAACTGGGTGTGGAGTTGGATACCTTGAGTAAAGAGCAGGCCTCCTACATTGGAGTCACACCGGAAGGTCCGTTCAAGCCTGAGTACTACAGATACTAATGAAGTATATCCGGTCTTCGGATAGAAAGAGAGTGAAGATCATCGGCGTCATCGCGTTGGTTTTCACTCTTTTTTCTTTTAAAGCATCTGGCTTCACTCCGCATGATATTCACATCAGCGTATGTGAACTCAGGTATAATGAGTCCACAGATGCTTTTGAAGTATCGCTTAAGATTTTTATAGATGACCTTGAGCTTGCGCTCGCCAGGGATGGAGTGACAGGTCTTGGCATAGGCACGCCAAAGGAACTTCCTGCAGCAAACGATAAGATTGCGGCCTACCTCAGTAAACATTTCAAAATTCAGTTAGGAGGACAAGTGCTGAGCCATGAGTTTCTTGGAAAGGAAATCTCAGAAGATTACCTGGCCGTTTGGTGCTACATACAGTTGAAAGCGAATCCGGCGGCAGGGCAACAATGCTCGGTCACCAATGATATCCTTTTTGAAATGTATGATGATCAGAAAACGCTGATGGATGTGCGCATGACTAAAACACATAAAGAATACGTCATCCTCCAGCCGGACAAAGCCACCTGGAACTATACCTATTGACATGTTCAGAAAGATCTTCATCCTGCCGATTCGTTTGTATCAGTTGACCCTGTCTCCCATGCTTGGTGCTAATTGCCGCTATACACCGTCCTGCAGTCAATACATGATTGATGCGATCCAGGAATGGGGCCCGATCAAGGGAATCTGGATGGGCCTGCGCCGGATTTCCAGGTGTCATCCTTGGGGTGGTCATGGACATGATCCGGTGCCCAGGCGTTCACGTGCCGGAGAGAAAGAAGGGAAGGCTCAGTAACGCTATTGGCCTGCTACCTGGTCCTTAAATGTGTATCCATCTCGGGCACAAGTTTTTTTATATTTTATTTTTTCTCCGGGTCGTTGAAATATTTTATATTTCGAATACAATTGCTTTGCACTCCGCTTACATTTAAATCAAACCTGATGAAAAAACAACTACTCCTTTCGATGGCATTTTTATGCCTTTTCCTAACCCTAAAAGCCCAGGTGACCACTTCCGCCATGACTGGTTATGTCATGGATGATGCCAATCAACCGCTTCCGGGGGCCAACGTTTTGGCTACCCATTCTCCTTCCGGTACGGTATACGGGGTGATCACCCGCGATGACGGTGGGTATACCATACCCAATATGCGCGTTGGCGGCCCTTATATGCTGGAGGTGAGCTTTGTTGGATATGAAAAGAAAACCTTTGAAGGCATTTATCTGAAGCTTGGCGAGAAGCAGCGTCATGATGTGATGCTCAAGACCGCCAGTACAGCGCTGGGAGAGATAGAAGTGGTAGCAACCGGGGCATCTGTCATTAACAGTGACAGAACAGGTGCGGCTACATTTATTACCAGCAACCAGATCCGCAACATGCCAACCATCACGAGGTCTGCTGCGGATATGACCAGGCTCAATCCGATGGCCGCAGAAGGTGGCTCTTTTGCAGGCCGCAATGATCAATACAATAACTACTCTCTGGACGGTGCCATTTTTAATAATCCATTTGGATTGGATGCCGCGACGCCTGGAGGTCAAACTGATGCACAACCGGTGTCATTGGATGCTCTCGAGCAAATCACCGTAGCCATCGCGCCTTATGATGTTACTCAGTCCGGATTTACCGGGGCTTCAATTGATGCCGTCACCAAATCCGGAACCAATGAATTTCACGGAACAATCTTCGGCTATTACAGGAATAAGGATATGCTCGGCGTAAAGGTGGAGGACACTGAAGTGACCAGGGGGGATTTGAGTTCATTACAAACTGGTTTCAGCCTGGGCGGTCCTATCATTAAAAACAAACTCTTCTTCTTTGCCAACTTCGAGTTGGAGCGGAGGTCGGATCTTGGTTCTTATTTCCTTGCTGCCCGTGATGGCGTGGAAGGGGCCAATGTGTCCAGAGTAACAGCAGCTGATTTGGATTTCGTGTCGAATCTGCTTCGCCAGAATTACGGATATGAAACCGGAACGTATGAGAATTATAAGCACAATACAGATAATCAAAAGGCGATCCTGAAGTTTGACCTTAATCTTGGTCAAAACCATAAACTCACCGCGACCTTCAATTATCTTGATGCCTACAAAGACAAACCTGCGCACCCATCTGCTATAGGCCGCAGAGGACCTGATTTCCAAACCTTACAATTTGAGAATTCAGGATACACAATCAATAATGATATTCTCGGGGGAATCCTGGAGTTTAAATCCATTTTCGGAAACAAATATGCCAACAACTTCAAGTTAGGCCTGACCTCCTTTAAAGATAGCCGCGATCCATTTTCTACACCGTTTCCTGTGCTGAATATCGGTAAGGACGGTGTCCGTTATATCGTCGCCGGACACGAACCTTTCTCTATTAATAATAGCCTGGATCAGGATGTATTACAGATTTCTGACAACTTCAATATTTACCTGAAGGGACACACGCTTACGGTAGGTGGTAGTCTGGAGAAATTCTCCTTTGACAATTCATTCAACCTGAATGCGTATGGCGGAACTTTTGGACCGGATATTGACATCTCAGCAGTTGAAAGTACCGTGACCAGTCCTGAGTTTGCTCAGCTTGTGACAGATGCGCAGACTACGTTTGACAATAACAACGCCAATGATACCTGGGCACTTGCGGAAACCAACATGGGTCAATTGGCCTTTTATTTCCAGGATGAATGGGCGGTGACAGATCAGTTTTCAGTGACGCTTGGTCTGCGCGCCGATATCCCATTATATTTTGATACAGAAGAAAAGATCCAGGAGAATATCGATCGCAATTGCTGCTATGATCCATCCATCGTCTATTATGATGAGGGAGGTGCGGCTACGACATTTGATCACACGGTATTGCCTGAATCAAAACCGCTCTGGTCCCCCCGGATAGGTTTCAATTATGATATCCATGGCGATCAGGTTGCGCAACTTCGAGGAGGAACGGGTCTCTTTACCGGAAGGTTCCCATTTGTATGGGTAGGTAACCAGGTGGCAAATCCTAATTTCTTCTTCTATTGTGTGACTGATCCTGATTTCAAATACCCACAGGTATGGAGAACTAATCTCGGTTATGACCGTAAGTTTGGCAATGGCTATACATTTACGATGGACCTTATCTATACCAAAGATCTTCAGGCCATGATGGTTCGCAATTATGGTATCAAGCCACCGACAGGTACACTCGCCGGTGTAGGATCACGTCCGATTTATACCCTTGAAGATCGTGCGCTGGTATTTGGTGCCCCAACCAATGCTTACGTATTTACGAATACAAGCCTTGGCTATTCCATCAATACCGCATTCCAGATCCGTAAAGATTATGCCAGCAACTTTAGCTGGATGGTGGCCTACAATTACCTGGATTCCAAAGATGCCGCCTCTATCGATGCTGAAATTTCTTCAGATGCCTATGACCGCAATCCAGCGAATGTGGTGCATTCCAATACACCGGTTTTAGCCCCATCGCTGTATGGCAATAAGCATAGGTTTGTAGGCAGTCTCTATAAGAAATTTACCTATGGAAAATCCTGGGCCACACACGTTGCCGTCTTTGCTGAATTCGCGCAAGGTGGCCGTTATAGCTACACGTATTCCGGCGATATCAACAATGACGGATCATCCTTGAATGACCTGATGTACATCCCTACTGCCGGAGAGCTTGATCTCATGAACTTTGTGGACAACCCGGGAGCTACAGCCGATCAACAGCGTGCCGCTTTCAATGCATATATAGAACAGGATGATTACCTCAGTTCACACAGAGGGGAGATCGCAGAAAAGTATGGCGCAGTGAGCCCATGGTATTCCAGAATTGATATGCGTCTGACACAGGAGTTTGGTTTAAGCAACGGCAGCAATATTCAGTTGAGCATTGATATTCTCAACTTCGGTAACTTACTCAATTCGGATTGGGGTGTGCGTGAGATCGCAACAACCACAGGCCTGGCACAGCCTATCGGAGTTTCCGTAGCCAATGGCGTTCCGTCCTATAGTTTCGATACGGCACAGACCACGGCCATCTTTAATGATTTCAGTCTGAACAGCCGCTGGCAGGCCCAGTTAGGTTTGAGATACAATTTCTGATACAATCAGAGCCCATGAATGAAAGGTTGCTTCCGCAAGGAGGCAACTTTTTTTTTGTAAGAAGGTAAGAGGGGTGTGGGAGTAAAAGAGTAAAAAGGAATAAGCAATAGCTTATTCCTTTTTACCTTTAAACGATGTACGAAATCATCGATATCGATCAGTGGAAGCGCCGGGATTTATTCAGGCTCTTCCAGCAGTATGATAACCCCACCTGGGATTTGTTTGCCGAAGTGGACATCACGGAGTTTTATGCCGCTATAAAAAAGGAGGGTTATTCTTTCTTTTTATCCTTTTTGTATGTGGGGAGCAGGGTGTGCAATGTCATCGAAGAATTGCGTTGCCGGATTGATCCTTCCGGTCGTGTGCTGAAGTATGACATCGTTCATCCGGGGTCAACGATCCTCTACGATGATGGTACCTACGGATTCGGATATTTCCAGTTTCACCTCGAGTTCAAGTCGTTTATGCAGGAAGCCACTGTATCATTTGAAATGCAGAAGAACAGGAAAGGGGTGGATCCGAAAGACGATGATCTCGCCCGGATTTATTTTTCACCGATACCCTGGGTTTCCTTTTCTGGATTCCGACATCCCTACCGCGGGGCCGGAAATAATTCCATCCCGATGATTGTTTTTGGTAAACACTTTGAACGTGATGGTCGCAGATACCTCCCGGTGGGATTGACCTTGCATCATGGCCTGGCGGATGGTTATCACGCGGGTATATTCTTTAATACCCTGCAGGAGATGCTCAATGCTCCCGATGATTATATAGCCGAATTACAACCTTAGCCGGGGGAGTAGGCCAGCAGATGATCGATGGCCATTCGATACCCTTCGAGTCCGTGTCCTGCAAGATGCCGGTAACAAACTTCGGACAAATAACTGTGATGCCTGAACGCTTCTCGTTTGGTAATATCAGAGATATGCACTTCGACCACCGGCACGTCAATGGCCGCAATCGCATCACGGATCGCAATGGACGTATGGGTATAACCGCCCGCATTCAAAACGATTCCGGCCATCGGGTTAAATCCATATTCATGCAAAAGGTCAATGAGACGTCCCTCGTGATTGGATTGATCGTAGGTCAGATGAACTTCCGGAAACCGGGCTTTCAGTGATTCAAAATAAACTTCAAAGGACATGGTTCCATAGATCGCCGGTTCACGGCGGCCGAGCAGATTTAAATTAGGTCCGTTGATGATATGGATGGTAGAGATCATTGGTGTTGCAAACTTACCATAAGGTTTGCACTTCCTGTCAGTATTTAAAATGTAAGAAGATCACTTAAGACCATGGGAATGCCCTCCATGACCGTGAGGATCTCGTTGGGTTAATATGTTTTCACACGGAAGCCACGAAGGCAGCACGAAGGAAAGGAGTTATGACTGATACTGGTCCTATGATCTTAGTTGGCCACGTTTGAGAGGAACTTCAATCGGACCAACTGTATTTCTTCTACCGTGATGTCGTCATCTTTCAAGGCGTTATATGCGTCTATAAACGAATCAGATTTGGCATTCATGAAGTATTCATAGATATCCTCCTGGATACTCTCGTCTACTTTTTCCAGGCAGTACTCGATGTCCAGCTTGGTGCCACTGCTCACAATGATATCCAGTTCTTCGAGCAATTCATCCCAATTCAGATTATTGGTGCGCTGAATATCTTCAAGCGGCATCTTGCGGTCGATGGATTGAATAATCTGTACTTTGGTGCGTGATTTATTGGCGACCTGGCGGATAACCATATCGGAAGGACGCTCTATTTCATTTTCCTCCACATACTTTTTGATCACCTCGAGGAAGGCCTTGCCGTATTTCTGTGCTTTGCCCATGGACACTCCACTTATCGCGGAGAGTTCTTCCATCGTGATCGGGTAGTTGGTCGCCATTTCATGCAACGAAACATCCTGGAATACGGCCCAGGTGGGCACACCTTTCTTCTTGGCTTCTTTGCGCCTTAAATCTTCCAGTTGCGCCACGAGCACTTCGTCCAGGGCGACCATTTTGGCCGGTGTTTCATCCTGGGATAACTTTTCATCTGAAAAATCACGGTTGATCGGAATCTTCAGGCTCTTTGGTTTTTTAATGTAGGCTTTACCAAGGTCCGTTACTTTCAGCACGCCATAATTCTCGATTTCCTTTTCCAGTAATCCGGCCAGCAATGCTTGTCGTAAGATGGAGTACCAAAAGACATCTCCCTTTTCCGCACCTGCGGCGTACCCTTCCAATTTGCTAAATTCAAACTCAGTCATTTCCTTGCTGGCTTTCCCGACCAGGAAATCCACGATCACTTTGGTAGAATAGCCCTCCTTGAGTTTGAGCACAACTTCAAGCGCTGTCTTTACTTCATTTTTGACTTCATGTTTTTCCTTCGGATAGCGGCAATTGTCGCACATGCCATCGCATTGACCATCATCGTACTCTTCGCCGAAGTAGTGCAATAGAAATTTACGGCGGCAACTGCTGGTCTCCGCGTAAGCGACAACCTCTTCGAGTAATTGTCCTCCCATCTCCCTTTCTGCCACCGGTTTGTCCCGAAGGAATTTTTCCAACTTATAAATATCTTTTGGGGCATAGAAGGCAAAGCATGAGCCTTCAAGTCCATCACGTCCGCCGCGCCCGGTCTCCTGGTAATAATTTTCTATACTCTTTGGAATATCATAATGGATGACCACCCGCACATCAGGTTTGTCAATCCCCATACCAAAGGCGATCGTCGCGCAGATGACTTTTACTTCTTCACCTAAAAACGAATCCTGCACATGTGCCCTGGACTTGGCATCCATGCCGGCATGATATGGAGCCGCGGATATGCCGTTCAGGTTGAGCATTTCAGCCAGTTCTTCCGTGGTCTTTCGTGCCTGTACATAAATGATCGCAGATGGACCATTTTTTCCTTTGAGAATTTGAAGGATTTCTTTGATGGTTTGATCCTTGCCGAGTTTGGGACGAACTTCATAATAAAGATTGGGCCGGTTAAAACTGGAAATAAACTTTCGTTCATTCCGCATATCCAGGCTCTTGACAATGTCCGTCTGAACTTTGGGCGTTGCCGTTGCGGTCAGGGCGATTACAGGGATGTTCTCTCCGATCTGTTCGATCATCGAACGGATATTCCGGTACTCTGGCCTGAAATCATGCCCCCATTCTGAAATACAATGCGCTTCATCCACCGCCACGAAGGATACGTTGGTATTTCTGAAGAACTCCAGATTCTCCTCTTTCGTCAATGTCTCGGGGGCTACATAAAGCAACTTGGTGGCCCCACTGGCAATGTCTTCCTTGACTTGTGCGATCTCCTTGCGCCCGAGAGACGAGTTGAGGAAATGTGCGACAATGTCTCCCTCGCTGTATCCACGTATGGCATCCACCTGATTTTTCATCAGGGCGATCAACGGAGAAATAATAATCGCGGTGCCATCCATGATGAGCGCCGGCAATTGAT
>CAZYHJ010000011.1:14587-32904 GCA_964646645.1 uncultured Saprospiraceae bacterium
CATAATGACCAGGCAATCCCGGCCTTCCATGACAGTTTCGATAATGGCTTCCTGATCGCCTTTGAATTGATCAAAACCAAAATATTCCTTTAGAGCCTCCTGAAGGTCTGCAACATGCTCACTCATCGCGGCAACGATTTTTTCTAAATATAATCAAAAGAATGATCCAATGGCTACTCACCCGGATCATTTAACATCATTTTTCAAACTTGAAAAAGAGTAGTAGTGGAGCGATAACAATTCAATTTAGGTGACCCGCATCGAAGATGTACAAGCAGAACCTGTTCATGCGGTTTTTTCAAAAATACAAATTTTCTAAACAGCAAGGGAGAAAAAATCGATCTCTATATGGATTAATTAGCGTTGGATAAATGACGTCATTTACCGGAGAGTTCTTTCAGAATCTTCTCCAGTTCATACTCGTCGCCGGGGGTATATCCTTCATGCTGATACAGGACATTGCCTTCGGCATCCACTACAAATGTTTGTGGAATGGCCTGGAAGTTTAGTCCTTGCTGAAGTTCCTGTTGGGTGTCCACCAGGATATCAAATTCCCAACCTTTTTCCTCCACGAGCGGCTTCACCTGCGTCAGTGCACGCGCATTGTCAATGGTGATCGCCACCAGGTTGACGTTGTAGGCATCCATCCAATCCGGATATAGTTCCGCAACAGCATCCAGTTCCCGTTTGCAAGGTGCGCACCAGGTGGCCCAGAAGCTCATGATGGTGAGCGGGCTTTTTTTGGCGTACTCCACGATGCTGACCGGCTTACCCTGCAGGTCTGTAATGGTAATATCGGGTAGCTTTTTGGAACTGTCCGGAGCGGTGAATCCAAGTGCACAAGAGACTAACAGGATGAAAATCAGGATATTTTTCACGTTAAATATTTTTTATATGATAAACTGCCGGTCAACCATGTAAATAAATCCATCGGTTACCATCACTCAAATATCTATTTTTGGAGCCAATTGACTCCAGAAGGGCCTTCCAATTAACGAAACATTAATCAACTAACGCATTTATGGCGCATATCCAACGGTTTCTGGTCCTTGCCTTGCTGCTTTCTCCCTGGTGGGCCTCCGCCCAGGAGGAGTTAAGTGTTTCAGGAAGCCTGGACAACAATACCTACTTCTATCTGAATGATACAAGAATTGTTCCTCCGGGTATTCCTCAATATGAACGGCAGCAGATCGGCCTCGAAACGTGGTTGTCATTACGTGCCCAGATCAATGGATTTGATTTTGGGATCCGATATGACATGTTTGAAAATTCTGCCCTCCTCAACCCGACAGATTCTTATACCGCTCAAGGCATCGGACGCTGGTATGCAGGTAAGAAGTTTGGCAAACTAGGCATTCTGGGGGGATACATCTATGATCAGTTTGGCAGCGGGATCATATTTCGTGCGTATGAAGAGCGGCCATTGATGATTGATAATGCGCTTGTCGGGCTTAAGGTCACGTATGAACTCTCGGATGACTGGATGATCAAAGGGATCGCGGGCCGGCAGAAAGATCTGTTTGGGCTCTATGAATCTGTCCTCACCGGAGGAAATATTGAAGGCTACAAAGCGTTTGGCGAAAACGGTGGGGTCACCATCGCGCCAGGTTTCGGTGTCATGCACAAAACGCTGTCAGATGATCAGGCCGATGCCCTGGCAGGTACATTAAGTCAGTATACCCCGGAGGATTTTATCGATTCCTTTCCTTACAATACCGTTGCTTTTACATTCTATAATACACTGAGTGCGGGACGCTTTTCATGGTATCTGGAAGGAGCATATAAAACAGAGGAAATCATTTATGACAACTTCGCTTCAAGCACACTCTGGACAGGTGTGGAATCTGTTGGAAAATTTGTGCTGACGGACGGCTATGTTTTTTATACCACATTGTCCTATGCCGGCGGAGGTCTTGGCCTCTCAGGTCAATATAAGCGAACAAGTAACTTCAATTTCAGGGCTGATCCATTTGTCGCAGGCAACAGGGGTATGATCAATTTCTTACCACCGACGTCAAGGGTGAATACATACCGGTTGACCTCGAGGTATGCCCCTGCCACACAGGAACTTGATGAAGAAGCATTTCAGTTTGATGGCCGGTATGCCGTCAATAAAAATTTAAGTTTCCTCGTTAACTATTCACACATCACCCGACCAGAGGCAGAGACACACCGCGATATCTATGATGAATTGTACACGCAGTTCACCTTGAAGAAACCTAAAAAATGGACCATGATCGGAGGGGTTCAATTCATGCGGTATGATCAGGAACTTTATCAAGGTAAGGCCGGTGCTCCAATTGTCAAGGCGATTACGCCATATATCGACTACCTCTATAAGTTTGATCAGAAAAAATCACTCAGAACTGAAGTTCAATACATGTCTACCAAACAGGACTATGGAAGCTGGATGTATGCACTCGCTGAGTTCTCCATTTCTCCGCACTGGTTGTTTGAGTTGTCAGACATGTACAATATCGCACCTTATCAGGCAGAGGGGAGCACAGAAAAGGGCGATAAACTTCATTACCCTACTGCAGGAGTGGTTTATTCAGCAGGTTCCACCAGGTACTCGCTACGCTATGTCAAACAAGTCGAGGGTGTCGTTTGCTCAGGTGGTATCTGCAGGTTAGAGCCCGCCTTCAGTGGAGTTAAATTGAATATCAGTGCCAATTTCTAAACTATTCACCTTATGACGACCATGTCCAGTCAACATATTTACTTTCCATTCATGATCAGATTAAGCCTCTTAGCCCTGATGATTATTTCAGCAGGTTGTTTTGAAAATCAAAAGGATGTAGTTCCATTTGTTCCTTCCGGCAACCACGTGGTCCTTCTTGAAGAATTTACCGGCAAGGGCTGTACGAATTGCCCGAAAGGAAGCCGCGAACTTGAAAATCTGCTCACTCAGTTTCCAAATAACCTCGTCGCGGTGTCTCTTCACGCAGGCTTTTTTGCCAATCCTCAGTTTTTTCCATTGGGCCAGTATGATTTGCGCACAGATGAAGGTGAATTTTTAATTGATTACCTGACGCAACCCATAGGGTATCCATCCGGGGTCGTCAATCGCGCCCCGATCAATGGTGATATGCAATTGGGCCTGAATCAATGGGCCAGTGCTATTACGGCTGCGATCCAGAAACCACCAGCCGTTGAATTTTCCATCACCAGGACCTATGATGTGAATACAGGCCAACTCGTCGTTACGATCGATGGCATCGGTAAAGAAGCGCTTTCGGGAGAGATCCGTGTATCTGTGATGATCACGGAAAGTGGCATCATTGACGCGCAGGATGATCTTGAAGCCGGAGGCATAGTGGAGGATTATGAACATAAGCATGTATTGAGAGATATGTTGACCCCTGCTGATGGTGCGCCTGTTCTCGATAACATTGATATCGGGGAGACCTTCAGCACTACCTATACCACCACGCTGGATACGGCCTGGGTAGCTGACAATATGGAGATTATAGCTTTTGTCTCCCTGGTCAATGGCAATAGTTTCCCTGTGCTTCAGGCCGGACATGCCAGGATGACCGATTGATGCTGCAGTCTTTCGGCTTGAATTAACGTTATCTTTGCCGCCGTGTGTTCGGATTCCGGATTCATTTTTTTTCGTTGTAAACCTTTATACCAATGACCATTTCGCTGTTGTGGCTGAACGACTATCTCAAGCTCAACATGTCTCCGGAGCAAATCAGTGAGGCCCTCACTTCACTGGGTCTTGAAGTTGAACATGTGGAGCATTGGGAATCTATAAGAGGAGGCTTGAAAGGCGTAGTGGCCGGTAAAGTGCTCACGTGTATTAAACATCCGGACGCAGATCGGTTATCTGTCACTACGGTGGATACAGGAGGCGCACAGCCTTCGACGATCGTATGTGGAGCAAGTAATGTCGCAGCGGGACAGACCGTTTGGGTAGCCCTGCCCGGAACAGAGCTTTATGATGCAGATGGAAAATCATGGACCATCAAGGTTTCCAAGATCCGTGGACAGGTAAGTGAGGGTATGATATGCGCGGAGGATGAACTTGGATTAGGTTCAAGTCACGAAGGAATCATGGTATTGCCTTCCGATGTATCTGTTGGAACATTGGCAGCCGATTATTATCAGGTAGCTACGGATACGCTTTTTGAAATCGGACTCACGCCTAACCGATCTGATGCCACATCAGTCATAGGCGTAGCAGCTGATCTTGCAGCTTTTCTGAGCGTACAATCTGATATTTATCAACCGGTCAATCTACCTGAAATTCCTTCCATTGAAAAACCGGCGGTTACAAAAGCGTTTAAAGTAACGGTCAGGAATCCAACGGCGTGTCCAAGGTATTCAGGTATTTTGATCAGCGGGATCGAGATTGGTCCTTCTCCTGATTTCATCAAACGGCGATTGCAGGCGATCGGCGTGAAGTCGATCAATAATGTAGTCGATATCACTAATTTCATTTTACATGAGATGGGTCAGCCCCTGCATGCATTTGATGCAGATAAGATTACGGGAAATGAGATCATCGTGGATACAAAGCCAGGAGGTACACCTTTTCTTGCGCTGGACAATTTGATGTACAAGTTGCATGAGGAGGATCTCATGATTTGTGACGGGGAAGGTTATCCCATGTGTATTGGTGGCGTATATGGAGGGCTGCATTCAGGGGTATCGGATACAACCACCACTATTTTCCTCGAAGCCGCTCATTTCAATGCGGGATACGTCAGACGCACCAGCATGCGCCATAACCTTCGTACGGAGGCTGCAAAGCGATTTGAAAAAGGATCGGATCCCAATATCACGGTACAGGCATTATCACGGGCCGTTGATCTGATTGCAAAATATGCAGGAGGCAAGGTCGCTTCAGCAATATTTGATCTGTATCCGACACCTATTCAACCTGCCGCGATAGACTTGTCATTAACCACTTTAAATGCGAAGACGGGTGTGACATTTACGCCCGCGCAAGTGGAGAAAATTCTTGATGCCCTCAACATGTCCTACCGTGCTGAAGGAAATGCGCAATGGTTGGTCCATGTGCCGACCAATAAGGCAGATGTGCTTCGGGAAATCGATGTCATCGAAGAAATCCTTCGTGTATATGGGTTTACCAATATTCCATTGCCTCAGCGAATGCATACTTCGGTGGCCATTGAACCGAGATATTCCCTGCATAAAATACGCCGGTTGACAGGTCAGTTCCTCGCGGCGAAAGGATATGCGGAAGCGATGAATCTATCCCTTACACAGCCTCAGCATTATAAGCAACTTGGCTGGACAAATAGCGCTGAGTGGGTAACCATCCACAACACTTCTAATGAATCGCTGAATCTGCTCAGGCCGGAAATGCTGATTCCCACCCTGGAGACGATCCGAAGGAACGTTAGCAGGAAGCAGGAAGATCTCCGGTTATTTGAATTTGGGAAATCCTATGCGCAGAAGAATGACGAGCCTGTTGAAAAGGAGCATTTAGTACTTACCCTTTCCGGCCAATGGACTTCTTCAAGTTGGCATTCAGGTGCGGCAAAACCAATTGATTTTTTCATCCTGAAAAGTGAAGTCCAGGCATTGTTACACAGGTTGGGCATTAAAAAGTGGGATGCCCGTCCGCTGACTTCTAAGCAAGGATTTGCCTATGGTCTTGATTACAGCCTCGGGGATTTGCAAATGGTTCGTTTTGGAAAAGTAGAACAGGCATTATGTTCAGGATTTGATATACGGCAGGATGTTTTTTGTGCGGATTTTCTGATGGAGCCACTGATGCACCTGGCGGAACGATCCATCACCGTTTATGAAGAATTGAATCGTTTTCCGGCAGTGATACGAGATCTCGCCATAGTGGTGGAGGATACCGTTTCATTCGAATCTATCCGTGATGTCATTGTCCGGGCTTCCGGTCAATTGCTGACCAATCTGGAGGTATTTGATATCTACAGGAACGCCGATCATGTTGGAAAAGGAAAAATGAGTGTGGCCCTGCGGTTTACAATTGAGAATAAGGAAGCCACGCTCACGGATAAAGAGATCGATCAGTGGTTTGTCAAAGTGCAGCGTGCACTGGAATCCTCATTGTCGGCCGAGATCCGTCGGTAGAACCTTATCCCGGTATTAGCCTGAAACTAAAAATTGGTGTTTTTACCCAACCTTGAAAAGGGGAGAACTCAGGGGTGATCTCCCTTCTTGATTCAAGACGTTCATTATCAGCACAATATATATGCATCGCGGATTTTATCCCACTTTTTCCTAGTTTCGCGTTATATTTAGCGAACGATGTATCACCCCAACGAGTTAATACAGGATATTCAGGTGAGGCTCGACCGTATGGTCAGGGAATACAGGGATCTCCTGGATAAGATGAAAAACCTTGAAACGGAAAATAAAACATTGGCCCATAACCTGGAAGAGGCATTAAATCAACAGGAAATATTGAGCAAAAGACTGGACTCCATACGCCAGGATTCTTTGAGAGATACAAAAGGAATAGATCAGTGGAAAGCAGAAACCCGGAAAGAAGTCAAGGGGATCATGAAGGAAGTGGAAAAATGCATTCCGCAGGTTGAAGCTTTATTGGACAAAAAATAACCTATGCAGCGCATTGAAGCCAATATCGCCGGAACGATCATCCCGCTCAAAGTATCTGAGGAAGAGGAGGTATATGTGAAAAAAGCCATTGAAGAAATCAATGCACGTATCAGGCAGTATCAGGCGGAGTTTACGCAAAAGGATATTCAGGACTGCATCTCGATGGCACTGCTTACATACGCGGTCGATTATTATAAAGTCCAACCCAGATTAGTCGATGAGACTTCCTGGAATACACTGATTGATATCCGGAACCAACTACAGGTGCTGGAAGCCCAATCGGCGGAATAATGCTCTCAGTATTTCTTTTCCTTCTTCAGTATGGGGCCGGCAAATCATATTTGTTGACCTAAAATTCTATTGTAATGAGTGAAATGATACTTGCGGCGGGCTTAGGTGTTGTCGGACTGGTGCTTGGCTTTCTCCTGGCTTCGTTTGTAATCCGCGGAGGAAAGAAGAGAATCCTGGAAGAAAGCAATCAGAAGGCTGATCTTGCTGTTCAGGAAGCCAGGCTCACTGCCAAACGGCTAATAGACGAGGCAGAAACCAAAGCAGAAAAAACACTGGCCCAGGCTGAAGCCAAACACGAGAGCATCAAGAATAAAAAGATCCAGGAAGCGAAGGAGAAATACAACAGCCTTCGTGCCCAATTTGAAACCGAGAAAGCTCAGCACAAAGTCGAGTTAAAGGAGCGTGAAGTGGAGGTCGTTAACAAAGAGAATGACCTCAAAATCAAACTCGAGTCGATCAATGCTAAAGCTGAAGGACTGGAAGTCAGGGAAGTAGAAATCAAGACCATCAAGGAAAACCTGGAGAAGCAAATGAAGGTGGTCATGAAACGCAAAGAAGAACTTGATCTGTCTACCGAAAAAATTATTAAAGAGTTAGAAACCATTGCCAAACTCTCTGAGGCGCAAGCCAAGGATCAGTTGATCGAAGCCATACGCAATAAAGCTGAAGCCGAAGCTCTGGCTGTTGAAAAAGATGCAGTCGCTGCGGCAAAAGCGAATGCCGCACGTGAGGCCAAGAAGATTGTGATCCAGACCATCCAACGGATGTGCGCGGAGTACACCATTGAAAATACGGTCTCCGTTTTCAACCTTGAATCAGATGATATCAAAGGCCAGATTATCGGCCGTGAGGGTCGGAATATCCGCGCCCTTGAAGCCGCTACTGGTGCCGAGATCGTTGTCGATGACACCCCTGAAGCTATCGTGATATCAAGTTTCGATCCGATCCGCAGGGAAATCTGCCGTATCGCGCTCAAGCGCCTTGTGGCTGATGGACGTATCCACCCCGCACGTATCGAAGAAGTGGTGGCCAAGGTCAAAAAGCAAATGGATGAACAGATCATCGAAATCGGTGAACGTGCGGTGATCGACCTCGACATCCACGGACTGAATCCATACCTGGTAAAAATGGTCGGACGCATGCGTTTCCGTTCTTCCTATGGTCAAAACCTGCTCAAACACAGTTTGGAAACTGCCCAGCTGTGCGCAGTCATGGCCGCCGAACTTGGGCTCAATCCTAAGCAAGTCAAGTTGGCCAAACGTGCCGGACTATTGCATGACATTGGAAAGGTGAGTGAAGAGGAATCAGAACTCTCACATGCCATCCTGGGGATGCAGATCTGTGAAAAACACGGTGAAGTTCCTTTCGTGTGTAATGCCGTAGGTGCGCACCACGACGAAATTGAAATGGACAATATCATTTCACCGATTGTGCAGGCTTGTGATGCGATCAGCGGTGCGCGCCCTGGTGCCCGCCGCGAAATCCTCGAAAGTTATCTCAAACGTATCGGTGATCTCGAAGATCTGGCCATGGGCTTTGAAGGGGTGCAAAAAGCATACGCCCTTCAGGCCGGCCGCGAATTGCGCGTCATCGTAGAAAGTGAAAAGGTATCCGATGAATTTGTAGATGATCTCTCCTTTATGATCTCTCAAAAGATACAGAATGAAATGCAGTATCCGGGTCAGGTCAAAGTGACGGTCATCCGGGAAAAACGAGCGATAGCTTACGCACGATAAATAAATAAAAGAGGGGCCGGATAGGCCCCTTTTTATTTTACCAGGGTGATATCTCCTTTAAAAGAACCTGTGGTGCCATCAGTGTACAGTACCCGCGCCCAATAAACGAATACTGCCGGATTCATTGCTTCGCCCTTAAAGGCTCCATCCCATCCATGCCGTTCATCATTCGCCGGAAATGAAGTATTGATAAATACCTGGTTACCCCATCGGTCAAATATTTGAAGCACATCAACGAGTTCCACATCCTTGTTTCCATAGATGGTAAACAAATCATTGATGCCATCCCCGTTAGGAGAAAAAACATTCGGGATATAAACTTCCGGCCCTATCAGGGATTCGAGCGTCAGTGCTGCCCTGCTTTGGCATCCATTTGTATCTATGGCCAGTACATTGATCTCTTTACGGCTTAGTGGATAAGGTATGGTTTGTTCCAGACAGATTTTTTCCGGGCAAGAGAATAAATCCTCCGGCGACCAAATGATGGAGTCGATGGCGCCCACATCAATATTCAGACTGAGTGTAATTGTGACATAACCAGATTGTGACGACGAGACATTTGCTTCAAGTTGAATTTCAAATGAACTATTCCCATCTACCTGGAATATGGAGGACCAGTTGCAACCATTATTGTTTGTAACGGTAACTTCATACGGACCAGGCAGAAGATTTTCAATCTCTCCGGTTTGCATGCCATTCGACCACAAAAATGTATTTCCGGTATCCGGGGTGACTTGCAGATAGATGGCTCCATTCGGCTGACCACATTGTGCGGGTATAATTAATGGTTCTACTGCAAGCGGTGTGGTTTGATCCTGAACCGTGTACTGATCTGCTGTAGAACAACCAGAAATATCAGTTACCGTCACCGAATAAATGCCTTCCTTCAGATTGGTGAGATCTTCTGTAGTGTCCCCTGTGGACCAAAGCACGGCATAATTACCTGCGGGAGTGATGGTCAGATCAATAAGGCCATTGGCCGTGGTACAACTTGAATTTCCAGTGACCAGCGCCCCAAGATTAAATGTAACCCCCGTGTTGCCCACTTCAAGCAGTGTATCTGTTGAACAACCTCCAGGTCCGGTGACTGTAAGGGAATATTGACCGGCGAGTATATCGATCAGGTCTTCAGCAACGGACCCATTGGACCACGAATATGTATAGTTGTCCGCTGGCGTAACAGTTAGTTCTATTGTACCATTGGGATTTCCACAAATGGAAGGGATGATCGTAGCGACTAAAACGGGAGATATAGCTTGATCATCAATGATGAACGTTGCGGATGAAATACATTGGGTCATATCTGTCACCGTGACGGTGTACTGACCGGCAGTCAGTCCGCTAATGTCTTCAGTCGTTTGTCCGTTTGACCAGGCATAGGAATAGACTCCGAAAGGGCTGATCATTAAATCAATTGCTCCGTTAGATACAAAGCAGGACGTATTTGGAATCGTATTACCGGTAAGGGTAATGGTCGAGCCCTGATTGGTGACCAGAAATGTGTCAATGGTCACACAACCATTTAAGCCTGTAACAGTCACTGTATATGTACCTGCGGAAAGGTCAGTAATATCTTTCGTGGTCTGACCACTTGACCATAGGTAAGCATTACCGGTAGAAGGATTGGCCGTAAGCACAATGGAACCATTACTTTGACCACAGGATGCAGGGGTGATCACCGGGGTTAATTCAATTCCTGTGGTGTTGTCTAAGATCACATATGTTTCGATAGAGGCACACAGCAAAGGGTCTGTGATCGTCACAGTGTACGTTCCTGCGGCAAGGGCCGTGATATCTTCGGTCATTGCACCATTTGACCATGAAAAAATATAAACACCTGCGGGTGTAACTGTAAGGTCAATGGATCCGTTTGAGCTTATACAGGATGTATTTGGTATGGTGATATTAGAAACTGAAAAATTGGAGTTAATATTCGGAACGGTGAATATATCCAATATCGCACACGCTGTAATCGTATCCGTGACGGTAATGAAATAAGTACCGGGATAAAGTCCTCCCTGATCTTCTGTTGTGCCACCATTTGACCAGCTATACCGCAGATGAGTCGCTGGATTGGCGGTGATATCAATCATACCATTTGCCATGCCACAACTGGTTGGGGTAATGGAGGCCGTGATCACTGGTAAGGATATGGAATCAGGAATGGTAAACGTATCTGATACCGCACATTGATTATTGTCTGTGATCAATACGGTATATGTTCCAGCCGGTACTTCGGATAAGTCTTCAACAGTATCCAGGGTTGACCACAAGAAAGTATATGTCGCCATGGGTGCAACCGAGAGATCTATCCCACCGTCAGGGTTGACACAAGATCGGTTGGGCAGGACCTGCCCCGAAGATGTAAATGTGGGTGATGTAAGTTCAACCGCAATGGATTGAGATGCGCTACAACCATTAGCTGCCGTGACCGAAATAGTGTATGTGCCTGATGCAAGATTTTGAAGATCTTCATTCATGCTTCCATTAGACCAAATAAATGTGTTTCCATTTGTTGGAACAACAGACAGATCAATGGTTCCATTTTGATGTCCACATACATCAGGAGTGGTTTGTGCCGAAATGGAAGGAAGTTGGAGAGAGTCGCTTACCACAAAAGTAAAAACGGAGGAACAGTTATTTTCATCTGTGACCGTCACGCCATAATTGCCCGAGGGCAGTTGATCAATATCCTGATTGATTGATCCGTTAGTCCAGGCATATAAATAGTTTCCAACAGGTGAAACAGAAAGATCAATACTTCCGTTCGACAAGATACAAGAGGTATTGGGATCGATGTCGGCCGTTACTGAGTACGTCGAGTTTGAATTTGTGACATCAAAGGAGGCGGTAGAGGTACATCCATCTCCATTGGTTACCGTGATGGAATAGGCTCCCCCTGTAAGCGCGTTGATGTCTTCAGTGGTCTCCCCGTTTGACCATGAATAGGTATATGTATCGACCGGATTAACGGTTATATCAATGGCTCCGTTGGGTTGAGCACAGGAGGAGTTGGGCGTGACTTGTCCGGAAATAAGGAGTGTCACTGATTCATCCGTAACATTAAATGAGGCTGATTGCGTGCAGGTGGATCCCAGAGTAACTGTAACGGAATATGCACCGGCAGTTAGGCCTATGATATCTTCACTGGTTTCTGCATTGGACCAAGCGAAGGCATATGCCCCTGGTGGATTTACCTGAATATCTATGGAACCATTGGCTCCGGTGCATGATGTATTAGGTTCTGGAATGCCAGTGATGCCTATCATGATCTGTTCATCTGCCACAGCAATTTCCGCTGCTGCGCTGCAGTTTGTTGTCAAGTCTGTTACGGTGACGCCGTATAAGCCAGCATTGATACTGCTGATATCTTCAGTGATGGCTCCGTTTGTCCATATATAGGTATAGTTTCCTCCCGAACTGTTATTCAGATCAACACTGCCATTGTTTTGTCCGCAGGACGAGGGGGTAGGGGTCAGCGAAAAAACAGGAGCGTTCGTATTGTCAGGAACAGTATATGAATTTGTAGCGGTACAACTGCCACCTGCGGAAACAGTTACGGTATAGTTGCCTGAAACTAGATTGTTTAAATCTTCCGTGGATGCACCGTTGGACCAGAGGTAGGTATATGAACCTCCGGGTGAAACGGAGATGTCAATTGCTCCGTTCGAAGCTGTGCATGAAGTAAGAGGCGTTACATCGCCGGATAGCACTATAGGCGGATTATTGTTGTCAACCGTAAAATTTGAAACAGCCGTGCACCCGCTGGTGGTTGAGGTCACTGTGACGGAATAGGATCCAGCCAAAATACCCGTCAGGTCTTCAGTCATCATTCCGTTTGACCACATGAAGGTATAAGAACCCGGAGGACTGACAGAAAGATCGATGGACCCGTTTGATAAATTACATGTACTTGATGTTGGTGTTCCACTTGGATCAGGAGCAACTGTGTTGTCCTCTACTACAAAATCTTCTGTCGCTGTACATCCACCGGAATCAGTGACTGTAATGGTATAAGTTCCGGGAGACAGATTGCTGATATCCTCAATCGTTGAACCGTTTGACCACTCGTAGTCATAAGATCCGGGTGGTGTGATGGAGATATCTACAGCCCCGTTTGGCTGCAGACACGAAGAATATGAAGATATTGATCCATTGATGACCATATTAGAAGAGCCAGGGTCAATGGTTATGGATTCTGTTGCGGTACATCCGCCTTCATTCGTGACAGTCACGGAATAAGTTCCTGGTTGGCTGACAGTGATGGAAGGGTTGGATTGATTGGTGCTCCAGGCGAATGTGATGTATTCGCTACTATTTGTCACAGTAATGGTGCCTGATTGGCCAGTGCAGAGTTCGGAGGGTCCGGATAAGAGCGGTGGGTTGATTTCTCCTTCGGTGATCACTATTGAATCCTGGTGCCAGCAATAATTAGCTTCCGGCGAACTGGTCCAAACTACAATAGTCTCCGGCCATACTACTTCCAGGGAGTCATCATATATGCCGTAAGGAAACCAGACAATGTCTCCGAAAGGGCCACCTGTCACGGTAAGGATAATCGATTCTCCAAAGCATAAAGCAGATGGTCCTACAATTTCAGGGAATGGTACGGGATGAAAATCAAAAAAGCTTGGTGGGAGGATATATTCACAGCCATTTGAAGGATCTGTGACGGTGACGGACCATGTGATATCATCAGTGATCAGAATGGAGGGTGTAGTTTCTCCTGTAGACCATTCATACAGTGCACCCGGAATAGAGTCTCTATACCAGTCCAGCAATAAATTGACCGTATCTCCCAGGCATGCGTTCTGATTGAAAGGGTAGGAGAGTACTTGTGGATTTGGTTTGACATGGCAGTTGATCACAATGCTACAACCTTCACTGTCCGTAATCGTGACCAGGTAATCATCAAGCGCAAGCGGTATGGAAATCGTTTGTGTAGTTTCTCCTGTTTCCCACAGATATGTGTATGGTGGTGAACCATTCAACGGATGAGCCGTGAGGTAGAGTGAGTCAAGATCGCAGAAGTTGTTGTAGGTATAGTAATCTGCTGAATACAGACATTGACCTTCTGCACGTTGACTCATGCCCAGCATGACAATAAGTGTCCCTAAAATTGAAGTGTGTGACAGTATTTTATGGAACCCTTTCATATTCCTCCCTGATCTTGATATCATGAATAACATCTCTTTACACAGTTTTCATTCCCCTTGATGATTGACCAGGGAGACAAACGTGTTTGTTGATGGTAAAACTCAATAAATTCAATGGAGGGGACAGCCTGGAACTAAACAGGGAGGCCTAAACGGGGTACGAATGGGCTTTTTTACTGACCGATCGATTTATTTCTGGCTAAGCCTGACCCCGTTAAAGTGGATGTAAAACTCCGGTATGGCTTTTTAAATTTTAAGGATCCTTACTATGATCGGGGTGCCTTTTCCAGTCAATTGAACGAAATATACTCCCGAAGGAAATGGATGAATATCGAGCGTAACTCCTTTTTCACCTTCAATAGAATGCGTGAGTAGATGCTCACCAGATGAACTCAACAACTTCAGATGTGTATACTGGGATGGAAGGTCAGTCAAATCTATGTTCACCGTGCCATGAGTAGGATTTGGTAGTAGGATGTCATGGCCGGGGTCATTCGCAGGATTTAGTCCAGAGATGATCACATTGATTTCTTGTCGTGATGAAACACAATGAATATCCCTTGTTTTAATTTTCCAGTTATATAAATCGAAGTAATACCCTTCACCAAATGAAGAAGAGTTAATTCGACCAACATTCCCAATAGGAAAGGGATAATCAAGGCTTCCGGTGTTCCGGAATAAATTACCCTGGGGACAGCGAAGGGAATGCGATCCAACAGGCACCGGAAAACTTAGCGAAAGTTGATTTAACCCGGTCACTACTGAAAATGATTTGGATTGGAGCAATGAATCCCCTGACCACAATTGAATAAACCGGGTTCCTTGCGGTGAACCTTCCGGAACATATACATCCACGGAAATCAATTCAAATGGTTCCCATGCCTCAAAAAGCAGATACCCGCTTTGCAATGCAGGGCCACCGGCGCCTATCGTGTCTTTTTTTCCTCCGTCCTGTATCTCACCGGGGTAATCATAGAGATTTTCAACGTAATAAGATGTAGATTCATTTAAGGCTGTGGTTTGCAATGTGCAGGATGTTCCTAGTAAATTACCCCCATCAGGTTGATCGTACCAGGCGCATTGATCCCCCGTCGCCATTAATAGTATTGAATCACCAGGCAGCAGAATAACATCATCATTGACCATAGGCGGAGGTGCTGGCAATGCGGTGACCTTGAATGTATCTGACATCAGTTGGCCCTGCTTGCATTTTGCCGCCGCAGCCACAGTATATGTTCCTGACGCTGTCACCCTCATCTCGGAAACATTCATGCTTCCATTGGACCAGGTATATTGCTCTCCACCCTGTGCGTATAAAATCAAGGTATCGCCCTGACAAATGATATTACCTGAAGGCGAGAAAATAGATGGATTAACTTCATTTTTTAATTTGATTTCTCTTGGATGAGTAGTACCGGCACATCCGGAGTCATCCATTAAAATAGCATAATAGTATCCGGGATAGTTGACCACCAGGCTACTGGTGGTGTCATTGGTGGACCACACATAATCTGTATATCCTTCGGGCGCCAATAAAGTGGTGCTGTCTCCTTCACAAATTTCATCTGCTCCACTTTCAATGAGTGATGCGGTAGGTAAAATGCATGAAGCTTCTGGAATCAGGTATGTACTATCTGCGAGCAAATGACTTATCGAAGTGATTATTCCCGAGGGCCATCGAATCACCATGGAATCCGCACTGAGTTCCTGTCCCAATCCAAAATGAGCACTCAGGGAACCCATCGGGCTAAAACTCTGGCCCGACCGTACTTCTCTGACTTGAACTCCCCAGGGACCGAATAATTCAATCTTAGCTCCGATGCCTGAACGATTACTTTGCAGGCCGCGAAGATTGACTTTGATCCAGTGGTTCATATTTCCATCATTGATCCATGCCTGCCCGCCTTTAACAACATCGAGGAACCCATCATGATTCAGATCCGCAATAGCACCTGGAATGACAGGCGCATCCACACCGGTAAATGTCAGGTTTCCATTGCCGAGATATAGTTCGTTTTCCAATCCGGAGAATATATCCATGAACCCATCATTGTTAAAATCCCCGGAAGCGTTTTCCCACGCACCGAGATCATCCGGATTGACACCTGAACCGGATATTACATCTGTAAAGGTGCCGTCGCCGTTGTTTCGATACAGTCGATTTTGCATATCATGGTTGACAATAAAGGCATCCATATCCCCGTCATTATCAAAATCCTCAAATACGGTGCTCCAGGATTGTGCATTATCATCAAGGCCCGCCAAAGCGGCCATTTCAAAAAAGCTGCCATCGCTATTTCTCCGGTAGAGTTGGTTTGTTCTGCGCACATCGCCAGGCAGGGCTCCGGCCAGACATTTCGTAATGTAGAGATCCGCGTCGCCATCATTGTCGAAATCAGTCCAAATGGCCGAGTAGTTGCCAGGCTGATCCGTCGTTCGGATCAATTGCGTATCCTTTACCATTTCACCATAACCCTGATTTCTGAAAGGCGCAGATTGATCAAGGTCATCGCAAATAAAAGCATCAAGCCAACCGTCATTATTGACGTCGGCCATGGTAGAACGTTGACTAAATACGGAATCCGGCATCAGGCGCTCGGTGTAAAAACTCCCATCTATGTTGGCAGTGACAAAAGACACCTGCCCTAAATCTGCTAAAAGCAGATCTGTAAATCCATTGTTATCGATATCCCCGGCGCAGATGCTCCAACTTGGTACCGCGGAGAGAGGAAGGTTATAAAAATACTGGTTGAAGTTTCCGGAAGGTTGCTGGATGTCAATATATATGCCTTTGTTTCCAACCCGTACCACATCATCGAGGAAATCACCATTCATATCTGTTGCGCAATCGGCAAATGCTGCAAAACCGGAAACAGGATTTAAAAGGTCAGGCTGTCGGGTAAAGAGCACATTTTGGGCACGGTGATATTGGAAATCCAACGTCAAGAGGCAAAAGATGATAAATGTGGGTTTCATACGGAATCGAAGGTAAGTCCTACTCTAAAATACAGTACAGAAATGGGCATGAACCGTCTATTATCCGTCACCAGGAGGATCAAAAGGCTACCGGAGCTATGCGATTAGATTCTAAAAAAGATTTGAATCTCATCTATGCTACGCGGCCCTTTCTTCTTACCTTTGCGCCTGATTTCAAGAATACCTCCTGCAAATGAAGGAATTACGAAGTTTGACTGCGTTTTTTTACCTGATTCCGGCCCTCCTGCTGGCGGTGATTTCCCCTGTCAATCTTGTGGCTCAAGACCACAATACCCACCAGGAAGCTACCCATTCGGGGGAGCATGCCACTCAAGCGGATTCCACCCACGCCTCTCATGGTGATGAAATGCACGGCGACTCCGCTCACGGGGCCCATGCCTGCCACTTTCACGCGGATGCCCATCCTGCAGAATATGATGCTACCGGTACCGCGTTTCACCATATTTCTGATGCCAACGTATACAGCATAGGTTCATTTAATTTTCCGCTGCCCTGTATCCTCTATGCCAAGGGTCATGGTTGGGATGTCTTTTCTTCCTCCCGTTTCGGATTTGATTTTTACGGACATGGCGAAGGTCGCAAAGCTTACAACCGTTATGTGCTTGATGCCGGTGCGGTGAAGCGCATTCAGGATGCTTCTTTCCCTATGGGAGAAGTTGCGCTTGAAGGTTACCTCTATGAAGAAGTAATGGTGGACGGGAAAAAGAAAATCAATTCTTATGCCTGTGCCAATGGACAACATTATAAGCTCGATGCGCAGAGCACAGCTGATGCCGGTTTATTCGGCGGAGGGATGACTTCGTTTTACGATTTCTCCCTGACCAAGAATGTTGTTTCAATGTTGTTGATTTCGCTGTTGCTTGCATGGGCGTTTTTCAGCATAGCCAAAGCATACAAAAAGCGGGATAACATGGCGCCCAAGGGACTTCAGTCTTTTATGGAGCCGATCTTCCTGTTTATTCAGGATGAAGTGGCCAAGCCTTTCCTCGGACCGAAGTGGGAAAAATTTCTGCCGTTGTTATTGTCCTTATTCTTCTTTATCCTTGGATTAAACCTGTTTGGACAGGTGCCCATTTTCGGTGGCAGTAATGTGACAGGAAATCTCGCGGTGACCGCCGTGCTTGCGATCATCACCTTTGTGGTGGTGACGATCAATGGAAACAAACACTATTGGGGCCATATTCTCTGGATGCCGGGTGTACCTGCGCTGATTAAAGTGATTATCCTGACCCCGGTAGAAATCCTCGGTATATTCATTAAGCCATTCACATTGATGTTGCGTCTTTTTGCCAACATCACGGCGGGTCACATCGTGGTCATGTCGTTTGTTGGCCTCATCTTCATTTTTGGTAAAATGGGTACAAGCACCGGAGGTGTTGTAGGAGGTGCTGTGGTAGCTATACCACTGACCATCTTCATTATGGCGATTGAGTTGCTGGTGGCTTTTATTCAGGCCTATGTATTCACGTTGTTGACCGCTTCGTATATCGGAGCAGCGACGGAAGAACATCATGAGCATCATGCTGAAAAACATTAAGTAATTACGAATTACGAATTACGAATTACG
>CAZYHJ010000011.1:33004-38205 GCA_964646645.1 uncultured Saprospiraceae bacterium
AATTACGAATTACGAATTACGAATTACGTCCATTGATTTTTAAAAGAAATAATTAACTCAATAAATACACATTAACATGACAGGTTCAATTGCAGCAATCGGTATGGGTTTGGCCGCCATCGGCGCCGGCATCGGTGTAGGTTCCATCGGGGGAAAAGCCATGGAAGCTATCGCTCGTCAGCCAGAGGCACTTGGTGATATCCGCGCCAACATGATCCTTACTGCTGCGCTCGTTGAAGGAGCAGCGCTGATCGCGATTATCGTAGCCTTCCTCGTAGCGTAATTGCTAAACCAAACCATTCCGGATGCCTTGCGATTGGCCGGGCTTCCGGAATCTTTTGTCTTTAACGTGTAGATGATTGTTTAATCACTCCCGAAAGGGAACATTGATAAATACGAATACAACATGGATCTCTTTTTTCTCTCCGAGTTTACAGTAGCCCGTCCCGGCATTGGTTTGCTTGCATGGACATTCCTGATCTTTGTCATTTTCTGGGTCATGGTTGGGAAGTTTGCCTTCGGTCCGATCAAGGATGCCTTGAAGAAAAGGGAAAACGATATTCAATCCGCCCTGGACGAAGCCAAGAATGCCAAAGAAGAAATGGCAAAACTCAACAGCGATAACCAGCGTCTGTTGAACGAAGCCCGTGAAGAAAGAGCAAAGTTATTGCGTGAAGCCAAGTTGACCGGAGATCATCTGATCAGCGAAGCCCGTGAAAAAGCCAAACTGGAAGCCCAGAAGATTGTGACGGATGCCCGTCATGAAATTGAAAATCAAAAGAACAAAGCCCTGATTGAAGTAAAGAACCAGGTGGGTCAGATGTCTATTGATATCGCTGAAAAGCTGATCCGCCAGCAGATGGGCAATACCCAGGAACAAAAGAACCTTGTGGATAAACTGGTAAATGATATTAAACTAAGCTAATAAAGGCTTAGACGTTTTTATTGACCTAACTGAGCTAAAGAAACATGTCTTCATATCGCATAGCATCGAGATACGCTAAGTCGCTGATTGATCTTGCTACCGAGCAGGGTAAACTCGATCGCGTCGTGGAGGATATGACCTTTTTTGAAAAGGTAGCAGCACTGAAGGATGTGGCCATGTTGCTGAAAAGCCCGATTATCAATCCGGATAAAAAAGGAAAGGTGCTTGATGCCATCTTCAGCGGCAAAATTGATACCCTGACCAAGTCTTTTGTGGATATCATCATAAAGAAGGGCAGGGAATCCTACCTGGCTGAAATTGCTTCCGAGGTGATCAATCAATATAGAGTCATCAAGGGTATTTCGATCGTCGAAGTGGTTTCCGCAGAAGCATTATCCACAGAGACCCTTGAAGCCATTCGCAGAAAACTGACGGAGAGCAAGCTCACTCATGGAAATATCCAGTTTAAAACCCGGATAGATACTACATTGATTGGTGGTTTTGTCATCTCTTTTGAAGATAAACTATACGATGCCAGTGTAAAACATCAACTGGATGTCCTGCGGAAGCAGTTTTCATCCAAAGAATACCAGGCAGCATTTTAATTTTTGATAACGAACAACATCTAAATACTCAAGATCATGGTGGATGTAAAACCTGATGAAATATCAGCAATCCTCAAGCAGCAATTGTCCGGCTTCCAGAGCGCAGCAGAACTGGAAGAAGTAGGTTCAGTACTCCAGGTGGGTGACGGTATCGCCCGTGTATACGGTCTGAATCGCGCACAAGCCGGTGAGCTGGTCAAGTTTGAAAACGGCGTCGAAGCGATCGTACTCAACCTTGAGGAGGATAATGTGGGTGTCGTATTGATGGGTGCCAGCGACAACATTAAGGAGGGTTCCAAAGTGAGCCGTACCGGCCGTATCGCCAGCATTTCCGTTGGAGAAGGTTTTATCGGACGCGTGGTCAATCCATTGGGTCAACCTATTGATGGTAAAGGTCCTATCACCGGGGACAAATATGAAATGCCCATCGAGCGCAAAGCGCCAGGGGTTATTTTCCGCCAACCGGTAAACGAGCCTTTGCAGACCGGTATCAAGGCTATCGATGCCATGATCCCCATCGGCCGCGGACAGCGCGAGCTGATCATCGGTGACCGTCAGACCGGTAAGTCTGCTATCGCGATTGACACGATCATCAATCAGCGTGAATTCTACGAAAAAGGAGAACCTGTATATTGTATCTATGTGGCTTCCGGACAGAAAGCGTCTACGGTAGCCAACGTAGCCAAGACGCTGGAAGAAGCTGGTGCTCTTGCTTATACTGTTATTGTTTCAGCCAGTGCTTCTGATCCTGCACCACTGCAGTTTTATGCACCTTTTGCCGGTGCTGCGATTGGTGAATTTTTCCGTGATACAGGCCGCCCTGCATTGATCATCTATGATGATTTGTCTAAGCAGGCTGTTGCTTATCGTGAAGTATCCCTCCTCCTTCGCCGTCCTCCGGGTCGTGAAGCTTATCCAGGTGACGTCTTTTATCTTCACTCCAGGCTTTTGGAAAGAGCCGCTAAAGTCATCAACAACGATGATATCGCCCGCCAGATGAACGATCTTCCGGATAGCTTGAAGAATGGAAAAGACAAAAACGGACAACCATTGGTAAAAGGTGGTGGATCCCTCACTGCACTTCCAATCATTGAGACTCAAGCGGGTGACGTTTCTGCCTATATCCCGACCAACGTAATCTCTATTACCGATGGTCAGATCTTCCTTGAATCAGGTCTTTTCAATGCCGGTATCCGTCCCGCGATCAACGTAGGTATCTCTGTATCACGAGTAGGGGGTAATGCCCAGATCAAGTCGATGAAGAAGGTGGCCGGTACGTTGAAACTTGACCAGGCACAGTATCGCGACCTGGAAGCGTTTGCTAAGTTCGGATCTGATCTTGATGCCGCCACAACAGCGGTACTTGAAAAGGGAAAACGTAACGTAGAAATCCTCAAGCAGGCGCAGTATAGCCCGGTATCCGTAGAGAAGCAAATTGCAATCATCTATCTCGGAACCATGGGATTGATTCGCGAAGTACCGGTCAATAAAGTAAGGGAGTTCGAAGAATTGTTTCTGACCAGTCTTTCTACCAGATATCCGCAAGTGCTGGATAATTTCCGCGCCGGTAAATTGCTGGATGAAGACACTACGATATTGAAAAATCTGGCAGCAGAACTCAAGACGTCATACAAAGCTTAATACGCCTGACCTATTCTTCATACTAAACAGCACAGCAGATGAGCGGTAAGCTTAAAGAGGTACGGGAACGCATGAAATCGGTGAGCTCTACGCAGCAGATCACCAAGGCCATGAAAATGGTATCTGCAGCCAAGCTTCGCAAGGCACAGGATGCCATTGTGCGTATGCGTCCTTACGCGGACAAACTCAACCACATGTTGCGTAATGTGCTCTCTGCAGTGGAAGGGGATGTCAGTATCGCGTTTGGAAAGGAGAGAGATGTCAAGCATGCTACGCTGGTGATCGTCACTTCAAACCGTGGCTTGTGCGGCGCATTTAATACGAATATTGTTAAAGCCGCAGCCAGGGAAATCGAAACCCAATTTACTTCACAACGCAAAGCTGGTCAGCTGACCATCATTCCTATAGGGAAAAGAGGATTCGATTTTTTCCGTCGTAATTACAAAGATTGTAATATCGTCAAGGATTACATCACTTTGTTTGACAATCTTGACTTTGATCATACGGCCACAGTGCCACGGATGCTGATGGATAGATTCAGCAAAGGGGAGACCGATAAGGTGATGGTGTTTTATGGTCGTTTTAAAAACGCAGCCACACAATTTCCCGAAACCGTTCAATTCCTTCCCGTCCCAAAACTGGAAGCCGGTACTACCCGCAAGGTGGATTACATCTTCGAACCGGAGAAGGATAAATTGTTGAATACGCTTGTTCCCAGTATCCTTGAAGTACAGTTCCAGAAATATCTTTTAGATACGCATGCGTCTGAGCATGGAGCTCGTATGACGGCCATGGATAAAGCCACCACGAACGCTGATGAAATGTTGTCTGCACTGAAGATCAGCTACAACAATGCCCGTCAGGAAGCGATTACCAAGGAATTGAGCGAGATTGTGGGTGGTGCCGCTGCACTTGGGGGATAATTTGACTCAAAGTTGACCCCCAACCCCCTAAAGGGGGCTTTCCAAAAATGAAGATGCCATTGCCTTAGTGGCAATTTAGATTCGTGTGACGTTAGCGTCGAAATAAAGCGCAACACTGGGTCAGAAAATCATGACTCTATCGATTTCCATACAATATTGGAGGGATTATTCCCATTTTTATCCAAATGAAAAACACGAACCGGCTGGTAGTGGCATTTGGACTCCTTATGCTCTTCCTCTTTTCTCCAGGTTGTAAGACCGAACATGAAACGCCTGTACTGGCGGCTCATGAAAAGAAGTATCCTGAACTTCAGAAAAAATATGTTTACCAAAGCTTGATCCGGTTGGCCAATGTCAATCAGGATCCGGATTTTGAGAACCTGATCCGGGATATTGACAAAATCGTCCTCTATCTTCCTCCGGACGGCGATAGCACGTACCAGATCAAAGATGTTCGCTCAGGGTTGGGCGATGAAGGGTTCGAGACACTCGTGGATGTCCGTACAGCGGATAAGCAGCGCATGAGTCTCTGGGTAAAGGAAACTGGTAAAGAAGCGCACTACGTTGCGCTGGCGGACGGAGAGCAGGATATTATTCTCGAGATTGACGGGCAGGTCAATATTGAATACTTATCGGCATTGACGAAAGCGGATGAGGGATCATTACTGAATCTATTAAAAGGAGGATTCTGATGAGTGAAACGATCTTACAAACACGCGGGCTCACCAAGCGGTTTTCACGTCGCATACTTGCCGTGGATGGTCTTGATCTGGATATACCCAGAGGCCAGGTCTTCGGCTTACTCGGACCCAATGGCAGTGGAAAGACAACAACACTAGGAATGATCCTGGGTGTTGTGGCGAAAACGAGTGGAAGTTATAATTGGTTTGGCGAGGGAGATCATTATCATTTGCGCAAGCGAATAGGGGCCATCCTGGAACAACCGAATTTTTATCCGTTTCTGAGTGCCCGACAGAACCTGGTCGTGCATAGCCAGATCAAGGATATCCGTAAACCCGATCTTGATGGGTTGTTGAAAATGGTAGGGCTTTACGAACGAAGCAATGATCCGTTTAAGACCTATTCACTCGGGATGAAGCAACGCCT
>CAZYHJ010000011.1:38305-56106 GCA_964646645.1 uncultured Saprospiraceae bacterium
AGTCACAGTACCATTGCTGTAGCAGCCGATGATCATGATTTACTACGCCAGGTGTTATCGCAATGCCCCGGAGTTAAAAAACTGGAAAATGTAAGTGATGTAATCACATTTCAGGCGGATGAGGGATGGACCGTTGCTGCCATCAATGCCTATCTCGTCGAACGCCGGGTGCCTGTTAATTTTATACAACAGAGAAAGACGAGCCTGGAGGAAAAATTCCTTGAAATTCTGCGCGAGAATGATGCGGCCATTTTCTCACCTCCCTCAATTCCTACCGTATGAGCAACCTCGCAAGAATCATTTCACTGGAGTATTATAAGTTCAGACATTACAGGCCATTTCTTGTGATCCTCGGCCTCTATGTGCTTTGTTTTGTCCTGGCTGGTTTTTCCATCAAGAGCCTCCTGGATTGGTTTATGGAAGAGCAAAAGGATGATGCCTTGTTTAAGCATTTCGTTGAGACAGGGTTGCCACTCTTTGACTTTGTCGATATATGGCAAAATCTAGGTTGGCTGGCCACTATTTTCAAATGGATTCCGGCGTTTGTGGTGATCATTTCGGTCACCCTCGAGTATTCACAGAAGACGATCAAACAAAATATCATAGATGGGCTCTCGAAACGGGAGTTCCTTCTCTCCAAGGTCTCCCTGGTGGTCTTTATCAGTGTGCTTTCTACTGTGCTGTTATTCCTTTTGGGATTGAGCCTTGGTTTGTTGTATTCTCCGGTCAAGGATTTGCATTCCATTACAAAGCATATCCAGTTTGTCGGGGCTTATGGCCTTGAGGTTTTTGCGTTCTTGTGCATGGCTTTGTTTTCAGCTTTCCTGATCCGGAAGAGCGGTGTGACGATCATTCTGTTTCTGATGTACACTGCGGGTATTGAGCCCATCGCTACCGCCATACTGCGCTATGAATACAAATGGCAGGTTTGGTTTTTTCCTGTGGAAGCGATCAACCTGATCATCAGAGTGCCGTTTCAGAAGTATGCACTGAGTTATGTGCATGATACGATTCATCTGCAGGATGTGGGTGTGGCCTTAGGATGGGCCGGCATCTTTATATTCCTTTCTTATTGGTTGTTGAAACGGAGGGATCTTTAGATTTCTAACTGCGTTTTTATATATAGCGCCGTTCTGGTGCGGGCAAAAAAAAACTCCGGGGTCATCGCCCGGAGTTTTTGTTCAAACCTGTAAGGTTCTGGTGAATTACATTTTATCAAACTTAATCGTGCTCACGGCTTTGGCATCGCGCATGCGAACGAAGTAGGTACCTGCAGTGAGGTCAGCTACATCCATAGCGATCTGGTTGTGACCCTGAACGAGGCCAAAAGTGCGTGGTGAAGTGATCGTGCGGCCCATCATGTCGATGATGGTCACATCCACTTCCATATTTTTATCTGAATTGAGTTCTACATAAACTTCATCAGCCACTGGGTTAGGATAAAGCTTCGTTCCGGAGATCGAAGAAATTTCCTTTACAGCGGTTTCGAGTGTGAAGTCGAAAGGAATGGTTGTTCCTGAGCCGTAGCTGATGTTGTCATAGATGACGGTACCATCGAGTTCGAGAGATACAGCGCCCATGGCAATGCTGGCCTGACCGTTAGGTGTGCCGCAGCTATGTGAGCCTGGGTTTACTGCTCCATTGAGGAGACCATCACCGAAACCATCCGCAAGTACTAATTCATAGCAACCATCGCTGGTGTGCGGGAATTCCTGTACATAGGTTTCATCGCAAGACAGCGTGCCAAGGTCAGCGCTGGAAGCAATCACATTACCATCTGAATCAAATACATTCCATGATACTTCTTCTGGCCAGAAGTCAGTGGTAATCGTCAGTTTAGCTGTTTGCTTTGCAGAAGCTTCTTCGATAGCCCATCCGTATGTATTATCGGAAGTAGCTAAATCTTCAGCACCATTTGGTAAGGTTACAACCAATTCCATAATGGATGACTCTTGAACCGTAAGACCTGTCAGGGAAACGTTGGCAGATTTGAATTCAGCCAGATTGCCGGTGTAATCTTTTGATCTGACGATTTCACCGTTCACGAGGAGGTCAACGTGAGCTGAAGTCAATGGGGTACTACCCATGTTCTGTACTTTAGCCACGAATGATCCCTGCTGGTATTCGCCGCAGAAATATTTGCTGGTATAGGTTGCGCTTACAGCTGCATCATTTGCACCGCGGAAAGCAACATCATGTACGTAGTCAAAGGTTGGGTCGAATACGTTGGCAAAGAAATAGTCATTGGCAAGCAACATCTGGCCGCTAGGACGGATGATATACATGGTTGGCCAGTAGGTCAGGTTGAATTTGCCTGGAATGCTGGTATCCTCTACGATGTAGTAAGGAACGCCGGTCACCCAGTCCCCTTGCGTGTTTGTTCCGGTACCAAGCAGGTCATCATGGCTGGTAGCCGCATCTCCTTCAATAGAGAAGATAACGAGTTCGTTGGTGCCATCAGGGCCATAAGCATCCCAAAGATCCTTCAGCACGTGGTTGGTGTGCAGAAAATAGCAGGGACCGCACCAGGTGGCAAAAATATCGATGATGACGACCTTGCCACTGTCCAGGTAGTCCTGCAGTACGTGGGTGTTACCGTTGATATCTGTTACAGTGAGTCCGGCAGGGATCGCACTTCCACTTGGAAGCTGAGCTTTAACGCCGAAGCTGAGGAGGAGGAAAAATGAAAGGAAAGTGTACAACTTCTTCATGTTGAAACTGAATTTTGTTATTAGTGTTGAGAGAGTAAAAAGATGTGTAAAAATATGCTTTTAAAAACACCTTAATGGTTTTTTTCTATTTAATTGTCAAAATGTAGGACAAAGGACAATCATATACGGACAGCGGGGCCATTTCAGAAGGAAATTTTGCCACTTCAGGCACTTTAGCAAATTTTTAACGCTTTGCCCAAAAGATGTTTAATGCTACAATATTTTATGTATAAATAATTGATAAACAATATTTTGAATACAAAAATGCCAATTTTTGCCTTCACCTACAGGCTATGGTTCGGTTTGATACAAAATATTATAAAACAATTATTTACACATTAAATATTTCTTTTATGCTTATATTTGCCCTATTAAACCCTGTTTTGACGGTTGGCAGACATCAGGGGGCAACCGTATGAAAACTTATTTTATTGTATATTTACCCTATTCAACATTGATCTACATGAAGAAATTAATACTCTCTTTCTTCCTCTTCTCTTCCTTGGTACTTGGTCTGACGGGTCAGGCTAATCTTTCTTTTAACCCAAGTCCATTTGTGGCTACTGGTCATCCATCATCAAATGACGTCAGTTTTCACCTGGAAGTGACCAACAATTCGAATTTCGATGCCTTTGTGCTTTGGGAGCGTGAGGTTGTATCTGCGCCACAAGCCTGGTTAACCTGGATTTGTGACAAGAACCTCTGCTATCTCCCAACAGCCAATGCCTGTTCGCCAGAGAAACCAAATATTCTGGCTCCGGGAGAAAAAATGGATTTACAGATCCACATCAACCCTGCCAATGTTGAAGGTAGCACACCTTATAACATCACTTTCCGTGATTATGAGAACCCAGATATCATTTTAGGCCAGGTTCAGGGCCAGGTGATCATCAGCAACACGGTGAGCACCAAGAACAATCCTTCAACTGCAAACCTGACTGTGTTTCCAAACCCAACATCAGATTACTTCCAGGTATCTGAGACCACCGGTTTGAAAGTTATCGAGCTTTTCAATATTGCGGGTAACAAAGTGAGAGCGTATGATGCCGTACCTCAGAAGCAATATGCGGTAGGTGACCTTCCTGATGGTATTTACCTCGTCAGGTTGATGACCAGCAGTGGAAAGATCATCAAGACCATTCGTCTCAGCAAGCGTTAAAACATCCCCATCGGGGACAACATAAAGACAAATAAGGTGCCCTGGTTACAGGGCATTTTTTTTTGCAGAAACTATATGGATGATTTCTGGTTTATACGAGGTATCAAAAGACTTCACTTTATCTGATGGACAACCGAATGCAGCAACCGATTTCATTATACCGATTGGGGCACTTTAATGCTGCTCACCAGTTGGCCATTCCGTCCTGGAGCCTGGAAAAGAACTATGCCACATTCGGCAAGTGCGCCAATCCCAATTTTCATGGCCATAATTATGAAATGGAGGTCAGAGTCACCGGGTATGTGGATACTGAAACCGGCATACTCATCAACTTAAAGGATTTAAAAGAAATCGTCGAGCGTGAAGTGGAGGATCGTTTTGATCATAAGAATCTCAACCTCGACTGTCCGGAGTTTGCGGATCGTATTCCCACCGTGGAGAATATCTGTTATGTCATCTATGAAATTCTTCGCCCGTTGATTCCTGCGCATCTCGACCTGGGCATCCGATTGTATGAGACACCCAGAAATTTTGCAGAATACCCCGGCAGATAAAAAGAAAAGGGTTCACATATGCGAACCCTTTTCTTTTTATAATTTGACGATACTATCGTCTGATTTTATCCAATAAGCGGAGGATTTCGAAATACAGCCAGATCAGGGTGATCATCAGTCCCATGGCCGAAAACCACTCCATATATTTTGGTGCACCATATTGCTCTCCTTTGACAATCGTATCAAAGTCAATCAGCAGATTGAGAGATGCTATACCAATCACACCAAGCGAGAAGAGTATGCCTATCGTACCCCCTTCATGTATATAGGGAATGTTGATACCAAAGAAACTCAATCCGAAACTGATCAGGTAAAGTAACGCCACCGCGCCTGTGGCCATGAATACGCCCATTCTGAATTGTTGAGTCACTGGAATAATGCCTGTCTTATGAATGAAGAGCATGATAAACAATACAAGCAGGGTGAGGGAAATCGCCTGAATGACAATACCTCCGCCTAATGTAGCATACATGCCCGAGACACCACCGACCAGCAATCCTTCCACCGCGGCATATGCCGGAGCGATGAATGGCGCATATTGCATTTTGAACACACTGACGATCACGAGAATCAATCCTACGATTGCGCCCCCGATCATTAAAATGGGATTCTGCATCTGGTAATTAAATACCGCTGTGAGCAATAGAATCCCAAAAAGGATCAATGTTTTGTTGATCGCGCCTTGAATGGTCATTTGACCTTCCTGGGCGATCGAAACTGTAGGCGTCCTATCCGTACCGAGGTTGCGGCTCAGAAAAGGATTCCCGCTACTATTAAATGGTCCTGCCATGTTGAGTTTTTTTTAATGAAAAATAAAACGTGAGTGATTGGTTATTGGTTCCGCCGAAAACCAGCGGACGTTACTTCTTATACTTTGCGATGGCTTCCCTGATTTTCTGCACCCGGTTTTCCGGACTGGGGTGTGTACTCATAAATTCAGGTTGCTTTTGTCCTCCGCTTGCTTTTTCTAATATTTCCATGACACCGATCAGTCCTTCAGGGTTATAGCCGGCCTGATACATAAACCTTACACCGAGGTCATCCGATTCGAGTTCCTGATCACGTCCATAGGACATATTCACCAAGCTAGCGATCATTTGTGCCGCCTGCGCGGTATTATAATCACCGGATGCAATGACAGCGGCACCGGTGAGTCCTTGCGTCAATTCCTGCTGTGCAATCCGTTCAGCCCCATGCCTTGCCACCACGTGTCCTATTTCATGACCGAAAACACCTGCAAGTTGATCTTCACTTTCGAGTTGATTGAAAAGTGCAAGCGTAATAAACACTTGTCCTCCCGGCAAGGCGAAAGCATTAATTACATTAGGATCGGCGAGCAAATGAAAATCATATTGATAGGGTGTCTGACGCGCGTCGCTGTTTTGTACAATCCGCTGGCCGATTCCTTTCACAAACTTTTGAGCTTCTCCGTCCGGATGTAATCCACCGAATTGCTGGATCATCGCCGGGTAACTATTGAGCCCCAAAGCAATTTCCTGTTCAGCCGTAATGCTTACATGTTGCGTCTCCCCGGTGATCTCATTGTATTGCTGGTTGGAGTAAAATTTACACAGTGCAAATCCAGCCAGCAAGAGGGCAATAAGAATTCCGCCTCTCGTGTTCCGCTTGCGGGAACCGAAGTAGCGCTGGCCGCCTTGCTGCTGACCGTAGGGTTGGTTTTGGTAGGACATGGTGCCTGGTGTTTAGTGGGTAGTAAAATAAGGGAATTTTGGAGAAAAAGGAGAGGGTGCTCTTCTGTACAGGAGGAGTGTTCTTTCGGTCCCACGGAGAACTCCCTCGTTGCGCGCTGCGCTTGCAACGATCCCTCTTAAAAGAGGGATTAGAATTCGGAGGTGGAGTGGAAGGTGATGTCGGGGAAGTTTTCCTGGGTCATGCGGAGAACAAAAGAAGACTCTGCGAGGAAGACGGGTTTTTGGTCTTTATCCAGGGCGATGTCTTTTTTCTTGCGGGAAATAAAGGCATCCAATGCGGCTTTGTCACTGGCTTCAATCCAACAGGCTTTGTGGAGACTCAGCGGCTCGTAGTCGCACTTTGCACCATACTCGTGTTCGAGACGGTATTGGATGACATCAAACTGGAGAGCACCGACGGTACCTATGATTTTATCGCCGTTGAGTTCTTTGACAAACATCTGCGCTACGCCTTCGTCCATCAATTGATCGAGGCCCTTGTTGAGTTGCTTGGTTTTCATTGGGTCCTTGTTGATCACGCGGCGGAACATCTCCGGTGAAAAACGTGGGATACCTTTAAAGTGAAGTTTTTCACCATCTGTCAGCGCATCACCGATATTGAAGTTGCCGGAGTCATAGAGCCCCACGATATCTCCGGGCCATGCTTCATCGATGACTTCTTTACGGGAGGCCATGAAGGACGTTGGATTTGAAAACTTCAATTGGCGTTCCTGGCGAACGTGATAATAATTGGTGTTGCGTTCAAATTTTCCGGAGCAAATCCTGAGAAAGGCAATGCGGTCGCGATGGCGGGGATCAATATTGGCATGGATCTTAAAAACAAATCCGGAGAAAGCTTCTTCTTCGGGCATAACAATTCTTTCTTCTGTTTCGCGTGGCTGCGGGGCCGGGGCAATGTCAATAAAACAATCGAGGAGTTCTTTCACTCCAAAATTATTGACGGCGCTGCCAAAGAATACAGGGCATATTTCACCTTTGAGATAAGTTTCCCGATGGAATGAGGGATATACATGTGTTACGGTCTCCAGTTCGGTGCGCAATTCATTCGCCGCACGAACGCCGACATAATCATCAAGTCTGGGATCATGGACATCATGGAACTCGATGACGTCTTCATCTTCCTGTTTGCTGTGCGGGCGGAAGAGCACAAGTTTTTTCTCATAGATATTGTAGACCCCTTTAAACTGTTGACCCATTCCAATGGGCCAGCTCAGTGGAGTGACGTGAAGACCTAACTTTTGTTCGATCTCATCGAGAAGATCCACGGCATCCAATCCTTCACGATCGAGTTTATTGATAAACACAATCATTGGCGTATGACGCATACGGCATACTTCGACCAGTTTTTCAGTTTGCGTTTCTACTCCCTTGGCTACATCGATGACAACGATCGTACTGTCTACAGCCGTGAGTGTTCTAAAGGTATCTTCCGCGAAATCTTTGTGACCTGGTGTATCGAGGATATTCACCTGATGGCCGCGATAAGGAAAGGCCATCACAGAGGTAGCTACGGAGATACCCCGCTGACGTTCGATTTCCATGAAGTCGGACGTAGCGTGTTTTTTGATTTTATTTGATTTGACAGCGCCTGCTTCCTGAATGGCTCCACCGAACAAAAGGAGTTTTTCAGTCAGGGTGGTCTTTCCGGCATCCGGGTGTGAAACGATGCCGAAAGTTTTACGTTTTTGGATCTCTTCTAGAGCGCCCATGCTATTTTTTTAGGAGGGCCAAAGGTAAGAAGGAAAGGGGATAAAAGGGCAGGAAGTCGAAGCGCAGCGCAGATCCCGCTATGCTGCGAAGCCATATAGCGGGAGGCGGAATTCTAAACCTGCTGACGCTGGGGGCTAAACCCCTCCGCTACAATGAACGCCCTTTCAGGGCTATTTATTAAAGCAATTGAGAAGTTGATTTTATAATGGTCACAGACCTCTAAATGAATGCTCCTGACTCCTGATTCCTGACTCCTACGCTCAGACAAAATCTTTCTTATTATACGATGCTTCTACTTTTTCGGGCTGCCGGGATTTCCAGTCGATGGATAAACCGGAAGTTTTGGTTTGATCGAAATCATCCATAGGAGGAGATGAGCGGTGGCGATTCTTTTTATTTTTCTTACCGAAGGTGTCCTGCAGTTTATCGCCGAGTTCTTCGAGTTCTTCCTTGACCATGCGTGCGATGTTATTGACATTGGTGGGTTCGCCCATCATTTCGAGTCGTTCGGAAACTGTTTTAGCTTCGGGAATAATGGCCCATAATACAATGTAGGTGAGTACACTCGCACCACCGGCAAGAGTCAGCAGCGCGAAGGCAAGACGCATCCATACGGCATCCTGAATTCCAAAATAGGAAGCAAGTCCGGAACAAACGCCTCCAATCAGTTTATCATCCGGATCACGATATAGTCGCTTACCTGTTTTAATCCTGAAGGTGTCGGATGAGGATTTTTTAGTCTTCACTCCGGTGTCTTCGAAATCAATGTCTTTGAGTTCGTCCGGTGTTCCCAAAACGGCAATGGCTTCAAGGACATCTATTTTGCTCACAATGGTGCGGGTACCTCTATTTCTGTTGATCAACTCACCCATGCGGGTTTCGATATCCTGCATGATTTCAGCAGCACCTTCACCGCCACCAAAATGTCGGGTCAATGTGTTGAGATAATTTTGAGCTACGTCAAATGCATCCTCGTCGATGGTAAAGGCATATCCTCCGAGGTTGATATTAATGGTCTTGTTCATGGATGATGGGTTGTTGAAGTGAGCGTAACGGCTTCGTTGATTTCAGTCCAGGATTCCTTGAGGCCGTTGAGAAATTCCCTGCCCTGATCGGTGATCTTGAAATATTTTCTTGGCGGGCCATAGTTGGATTCCATCCAGAAGTATTCCAGAAAGCCGGCATTCTTCAGTCGGGTGAGCAGGGGGTATAACGTCCCTTCCACGATCACTAATTGTGCCTGGCGAAGTCTTTCGATGATATCGGAGGTATACATGGCCTCGGATGAAAGCAGGGAAAGGATGCACATTTCGAGCACGCCTTTCCGCATCTGGGCCTTCATATTGTCGAGTTTCATAGGACAAATATATGTAGGAAATTCAGTACTATGTATAACAAAGTACACCAATTTAACCAAGTACCTGATGAATGGGGTGGAAATGTCGACGAAGGATGGCAACGGGCGTGAGACGTCAGTCGTGAGTCGTCAGTCGTGAGATGTCAGACTTGAGATGCCAGACGTCAGACGTGAGACGTGAGACGTGAGACGTCAGACGTGAGTCGTCAGATGGGAGTGGGTTTTGGGGAACTTGCAGATTAAGATTTCGTTATATGCCGGAAGTGATGGAGTGAGGGAGCAATAGACCTACCTTTGATGACCATGAGAGGGACGAATATCAGATGGGTGATTCTGCTGGGGGCGCTGGCCATCCTGAGCATTATTGCCATGCAGACCTACAGCCTGATCCAGCAATGGAGTCATGAATCACAGTCATTTCATCAGACGACGTCCAGAGCACTGCTCAATGTGGCCCATAAGATGGCTGAGCTCAATGGTTCAACCTTGCCAAGAGAGGAGATCATCAAACGGATCACTCCCAACTATTACATCGTCAATTTCAACGACACTATTGATGCCAATATCCTGGAGCACTTTTTATATGAGGAGTTTAGTTCCCTGCAGTCATATACAGATTTTGAATATGGCATTTATAATTGCTCCACGGATGAAATGGTATATGGTAATCACTGTAATCTGATCGAAGGCGGGGAAGCCGAGCGCGCTGAGGGGAGTCTGCCCAAGTATGATGAATTCCTGTATTACTTTGGCGTCAAGTTCCCATCCCGTCAGCAAGACCTTCGGGCCAATACGGGTCTGACCTGGTTAATGGCCCTTATTGCAGCGCTTACTGTGATCTTTTTTTCCTATGCCATATGGGTGATCCTGAGCCAGCGACGTTATTCCGAGATGCAGCGGGATTTTATCAATAACATGACGCATGAGTTTAAGACACCCTTGACGTCTATACAATTATCAAGTGATTATTTATCCAAGCAACCGGCCATCCAGGGAGATGAGCGGCTCAGAAAGTACACGGAACTTATCCGCTCACAGTATCAGCGATTAAACTCCCAGGTGGAGAAACTGTTGAACGTAGCCCGGTTGGAATCGGGAGAATTCAAATTAAAGTTTGAAAAAATAAATATGCATCAATTGCTCGATGAGGTGATTGAAACCAAAGGCGCTGAATCGGGCATTGAAGGCCGCGTGTTTAATAAATCCTTTACGGCTAAAGCCAGTGACATCGAAGGGGACAGATCTCACCTCAGCAGTGTCTTAAGCAATCTCATTGACAATGCCGTCAAATATTCATCACCGGATCAGCCCATTGATATTCTCACTTCGTCCTCCAGGCCTGAAGAAATGATGATCAGTGTAGTGGACCGGGGAATCGGCATTGCACCGCAGCATCAGAAACACCTCTTTAAAAAGTTCTATCGCGTACCCTCCGGCAATGTTCATGACATCAAAGGATTCGGTCTTGGTTTGCATTATGTCCGAAAAATTGTACACTTGCATAAAGGAGATATCACCGTGGCGAGTGAATTGGGGAAGGGAAGTACGTTTACGATGACATTACCGACAATCACATCATGAAAGCAAAAATTCTGTACGTAGAGGATGATGAGTCCTTAAGTTTTATTACAAAGGACCAACTGGAAATGGAATCCTATGACGTGACGCATTGCATCAACGGCAAGGATGCCTGGTCCACCTTCAAGAAAGGTGAATTTGATCTCTGCCTGCTGGATGTGATGTTGCCCCAGATGGATGGATTCGAATTGGCCCGCAAGATCAGAAGCGTCAGCAAACATGTGCCTATCATTTTTCTGACGGCCAAGTCCATGGCAGAGGATAAGATGGAAGGATTTCTCCTCGGTGGAGATGATTATGTCACCAAGCCTTACAGTTTCGAAGAATTAAAAATGCGCATTGAGGTCTTCCTCCGTCGCCGCAAGATTATAGAAGAGGCCCCAAAGGAAGCATTGAAACTGGGTAAATATCATTTTGATTATCCCAACCTTGATCTTTCGATTAATGGAACCACGAAGGGCTTAACACAACGTGAAGCCGATATTCTCTACTACCTCGCGACCAAGCCCAACCAGGTGATCCGCAGATCAGATATTCTCGAAGATATCTGGGGAAAGGATGATTATTTCTACGGCCGCAGCCTCGATGTGTTTATCAGCCGGTTGAGAAAGTATCTTAGTGAGGATGCTGATATCAGTATTGAGAATGTGCATAGTGTGGGGTTTAAGTTGAATGTTGGTTGAAAAGGTTTCGCGTCAGGAGACGCGAAGAATATTTAGTTCAAGTCTGGAGACTTGAACTTGAATTTGCGGCCTTCGGTGATTACGAAATTGTCGTTTCGGCTACGCGCAACGACCATTGATCACGCTATTCCGACAGTCCCTAATATTGATTTTCATTGCAAACAATATTACATTTTTCATTTCGACTACGCTCAATGAACATTAAAATTCGACTACTCAAATCTGTCAAGACGTTGAGCGAAGTCGAAACGTCAACAAGGATGATTTTTACATCAGTAGGAATGTGATAAGGGACATTTTTCTCGGCTGGATATACGGTCGTTGAGCGGAGCCGAAACGACAATGGTGCGGTCATGAAGTACTAACCACAGCCTCCACAAACATCTCCCCCTTTAGCGACACAATCTTTTCAAGTTGAACATAGCAAAGGGTATTTGGAGTGGCTGATTCCTTTGGAAGCAGGACACGGATATAATTTGTAGTAAAGCCGGATAAGGTGTCAGGGGTTGGTCCTTTTTCAATTAAGACTTCTGCTGTGGTACTGAGATGACGGGTGTAGTGGGCTGCTTTCTTTTTTTCAGAAAGGATGCGCAATTGCTGGCTGCGATCACGGCGGGTGTTGATAGGGACTACATCATCCATTGAAGCAGCCGGAGTGTTGTCGCGTTCGGAATAGGTAAAGGCGTGGATGTAGTCGATGTCTAACGCGTGGAGGAATTGGAAAGTGTCATTGAAGTGATCGTCGGTCTCACCGGGAAAGCCTGTGATTACATCTACGCCGATACATGCATGGGGCATATATTTTCGAATCGTGCTGACGCGCTCCGCGTAGAGTTCGCGCAAATAACGGCGGCGCATTTTTTTCAAAATCTCATTGTTGCCTGACTGTAGTGGCATGTGGAAGTGGGGCATGAATCGCTGTGAAGCGGCCACGAAGGAAATGATTTCATCCGTGCAGAGATTTGGTTCGATGGAAGAAATGCGGAAACGATTGATGGTTTCCACCTGATCGAGTTCGCGAATCAAATCAATAAACAATGCCTCTTTTTTTGCCCGTTCCCCTTCTATGACCGCCGTACCGTTTCCGAAGTCACCGATGTTGACGCCGGTGAGTACAATTTCTTTTATTCCTGCAATCCCTAGCTCATGGGCTTGTTTCAATACCTGGGGGATTTCAGCACTGCGGCTTTGACCCCGTGCTTTTGGAATGGTGCAGAAGGTGCACTTGTAATCACAGCCATCCTGTACTTTTAAAAAAGATCGCGTACGATCTGCAATGGAGTAGGCGGGATTAAATGTATTTGCCAATTGAATTTCACCGGCATGGATGGTGGCACGATCGTGTGCACCTTCAAGGGCTTGCAAGTATTCAAGCACATTAAATTTTTCAGCAGCACCAAGTACCAGGTCAACACCTTCGATGTCAGCAATCTCTTTTGGTTTGAGTTGCGCATAACAACCCATCACTACGACACGGGATTGTGGATTTTGTCGATGGACCTGGCGGACGGATTTCCGGCACTCGCGGTCTGCGTTTTCAGTGACGGAACATGTATTCAGCACATACACATCAGCTTCCTGGTCATAAGGAACTACTGCATATCCGTCCTGTTCAAACAATCGTTTGACAGACGAGGTTTCTGCATAGTTGAGCTTGCAGCCGAGGGTATGGAAAGCGACGGTACGCGGGGTAGCCATTTTAAGGTTTGCCGCAAATTAATGATTAGATGGTGATTTGCAGAATCAAGACGTCAGATGTCAGACGTAAGGGGTGAGATATCACAATACTCACGACTCACGACTTTTTTGCCGCGAATTCACGCGAATTTTCACGAATTTATTCCTCCTAATTTCACTGCTCACCGAGCACCGACCATCGATCACAGATCACAGATCACGGATCACGGACTATTCTTCAACACCGGAGACGAGCAGGGAGACCTCGTTTCTCAGTACCTCAATAAATCCTTGCTGGATCTTGATGGAACGTTTTTCTCCTTTGGAGAGCTGGTAACGCACTTCACCTTCGCCGAGGGCGGCAACGATGGGGGCGTGTCCATTGAGTACTTCGAAACGGCCACCGATGGCTGGTACATTGACGGAGGTCACTTTACCAGTAAACAGTTCCTTATCCGGAGTGAGTATAACGAGGTTCATGGATCGTCAGATTAATTGGCGGACTCAGCCAACATGCGTTTTCCTTCTTCAATTGCTTCATCGATCGTACCCTTCAGGTTGAATGCGGCTTCAGGATACTGGTCCACTTCACCATTGAGGATCATGTTGAAACCACGTATGGTTTCTTCGATGGGTACAAGTGCGCCAGGTTTTCCTGTAAACTGCTCAGCAACGTGGAATGGCTGAGAGAGGAAGCGCTGAACGCGGCGTGCACGGTGTACGACGAGTTTATCTTCTTCGGAAAGTTCTTCGAGACCGAGGATCGCGATGATGTCCTGGAGTTCGTTGTAACGCTGGAGGATCCCCTTCACAGCCTGAGCGCAGTTGTAGTGCTCATCACCGATGACGTGAGGATCAAGGATACGTGATGTACTATCGAGTGGGTCCACCGCAGGATAGATACCGAGGGCTGCGATCTTACGGCTCAATACTGTGGTAGCATCAAGGTGCGCGAAAGTAGTCGCAGGCGCCGGGTCAGTCAAGTCGTCAGCAGGTACGTATACGGCCTGCACGGAAGTGATAGATCCGCGTTTTGTAGAGGTGATACGCTCCTGCATGACACCCATTTCGGTAGCAAGAGTAGGCTGGTAACCTACGGCTGATGGCATACGTCCGAGTAGCGCGGATACCTCAGAACCGGCCTGGGTAAAGCGGAAGATATTGTCGATAAAGAAAAGGATGTCACGGCCGCCTGCAGGATCGCTGAGGTCACCGTCACGATAATATTCTGCTACGGTCAGACCGGAGAGGGCCACACGGGCGCGTGAGCCCGGGGGTTCGTTCATCTGGCCGAATACAAGAGTAGCTTGTGATTTTGCGAGTTCGGTTTTATCTACGGCATCGAGATCCCAACCGCCTTGTTCCATGCTGTGCTTGAATTTTTCGCCGTATTTGATAACGCCGGATTCGATCATTTCGCGGAGGAGGTCGTTTCCTTCACGGGTACGCTCACCTACACCGGCGAATACAGAGATACCGGCATATCCTTTGGCGATGTTGTTGATCAATTCCATGATCAATACGGTCTTACCTACACCGGCTCCACCGAACAATCCGATCTTACCTCCCTTGGAATAAGGCTCGATCAGGTCGATGACCTTGATACCGGTATAGAGGATATCCTTGGAGGTAGAAAGTTCTTCGTAGGTAGGTGGTTTACGGTGGATGGGGTAGGAGTTTTCATCCTTGGTCAGGGCACCGATACCGTCGATAGCTTCACCAACGACGTTAAAGAGACGGCCTTTGATCTGGTCACCCACTGGCATGGTGATGTTCTTTCCGGTATCAACTACGGGCATACCGCGCATCAGACCGTCGGTACTATCCATGGCAATGGCGCGGATACTGTCTTCACCTAGGTGTTGTTGTACTTCCAGTACCACCTTTTCGCCATTGGCGCGGGTGATTTCGAGGGCGTTGAGAATGTCCGGGATACGGCTGTTATCGCCGCTGAAACTTACGTCCACCACCGGGCCAATGATTTGTTTGATGCTACCGACGTTCATAATATACTGATATACTTGATGTTATACTTAAAACAAGGGTTAAAATGTGGCGCAAAGATAGAAAGAAAAAGATAAGGTAAGAAGACCTCAAACAAAGATTTTGGAGAATCTTTGAAGGTTTTACCTTAAGGAAAATAGCAACTAGTCCGGGTCATGGAGATAAGAAATGTAGTAAATTGTTAGGATTCGAATATAAGGTTTGGTCAGCCTTTATACTCGAAGAATAGAGGATTAAGTTATTCGCCTATAGCAAACATTCTCCCTTTCACAATTTGAGGCTCTATCGAAGTTAGGTCATCTCTAATGATTGATCAGATCAGAAATCGTAAATCGTTCTGTTTTTGACCGAGAATGAAAAATAAATTGCACTGAATGTTTGCGTAGTTTTTAGTTATAAAATAATTAAGTTATGAATAATCCGTTAGGTATAGCATCATGGGTATTAGCTTGTTTCTGCATATCCTGTTCTCTGTCTGATTATTCCATAGATTTTCCAGTAGACGTACCGTTTGGGACTACCCTTGTGTACATCAATGGAGAATTGAGAGAATTTGAGAACAATTCTTATTTTTTTAAAAGCATGGATTCAACTGAGCGCCTAACAATTACTTTTGGTGAAAAGATAAATGGAAGCGAATTTAATCATCAGATTGCAGGCACAACTTATTTTCCAACGCCTAATAGCAACTTGAATATTGTTGATGAAAAAACAGATAATCCAAGTTACATTAATGTTTTTTTTAGTCAGACATATGATGAGGACAGCGATGGATGGGAGTATAAATATTGTGGGACCAAAGATGATTTCTTTAGACTTGATATATATGACCCCGGACAGCATATAATATCTGGAGAGGCTCAATTAAAATTTAAAAGGGTAAAGAAAAACAATGTTCCGGATGATGCGGGTCTTGAAAAAACACTTCTAATCGAATTGAAGTTTTACGACTATTACGAAGTGAAGTAGTTACTCTTCTTCATCACTATCCTTCTCCACCATCATCGGTTCCACCCAAAAATTATTTACTCCATCACCGGCAAGGAGCCTGATCACCTGGTTGTTGACCATTTCAAGGAGTGCCAGGAAGGTGATGATGGCATGGATGCGGCTCTGGCAGGTGGCAAACACATCCATGAAATCAAGACGGGGTTTGTAGACGAGTTTGTTGATGATATTGCTTTGTTCTTCCTGTACGGTAAAGGTGTATTGTACGATAGTATGAACAGGCTGACCTTTCGTCGTTTCAAGGCGTTCCATCACGCGTTTGAAGGCCTGCAGTAGTTTGAAAAGGGTCAGGCTCTCCAGTTCGGCATCCGCAAGTGCCTCTTCCGCCAGTGCGGCCAGTTCAACCTGGACATTTCCGCGGGGGAAGGACATGGAGCGGGCTTCTTCCTTGCGGCGTAGTTCTTCAGTAGCTTCCTTGTAGGATTTGTACTCCAGCAGGCGCTGCACGAGTTCTTCGCGCGGATCGATCTCATTGCCTTGTTCGTCCACCTCCTTGCGGGGGATGAGCATCTTGGCCTTGATTCGCATCAGGGTGGCGGCAACGAGGATAAATTCGGATGCCAGATCGATGTTGAGGTTTTCCATCGTATGGACATACCCCAGGAAGTCATCGGTGATTTTAGCGATGGGGATATCATAAATATCCAGCTCATCCCGTTCGATAAAGAACAGAAGGAGGTCAAATGGCCCCTCGAAAGCTTCGATCCGAATGGTATATGTCGTGTCCACCTGCTACTTTTAGGACGGCAAAGATAACCATATGAGCAAACTGAAAGGCAGACTGTTTCTTTTACCCTCACCCATCGATGAGCAAGGTATGGCCAGTATTCCTCCTGAGGCGATACGAATATTGCACAGCCTGGACTACTTTATCGTGGAAAGGGCCAGAACCTCAAGGAGATACATCAGCCAAACCCGACCAGCAAGGCCGATTGATATCCTACATATCGAGGAAATGCCTGAAAATGTGACCGACCAGAAATTCATTGATGCTCAGTTGGCTCCATTACTGGAAGGACATAATATGGGCTTGCTTTCCGAGGCTGGGTTGCCGGCCATCGCTGATCCGGGAAATGTTTATGTAGCTACGGCTCATCGGTTGGGCATTCCGGTAGTGCCTGTCTCAGGACCGTCGAGCCTGATGATGGCGCTGATGGCTTCCGGGCTGGAAGGTCAGCGTTTTGCTTTTCATGGATACCTGACGGCTAAGAAGGATGATCTGGGTGATCAGTTGAGAGGGCTCGAACGAAGAGCAGACCGTGACGATGCCACGCAGATCTGGATCGAGGCGCCTTATCGCAACAGGCAGATGTTGGATATGGCGGGGCAAGTGCTGGATGCGAAGCGGATGTTTTGTATTGCGGCAGGGCTGGGAGGAAAGGATGGATTTGTGTTGACAAGGAATATTGTGTCGTGGAAGAGGAGTGGGTGGCCGGAGATCCACAAAATACCGGCCGTATTTCTGATGAAATAGGCGGCGTGGTTTTGTGGAATGAAAAATGTAGGGACGTTGCATGCAACGTCCGGTGATTGTGATGCATAAATGATTGGTGGATTGTGATGATAGTGCTGGGGTCAAAACGGAGTTTTGAGAACGCTGCGACGCAGGGAATCCTGCGCCGAACGGTTATGGTAATGCGTGAATCCT
>CAZYHJ010000012.1:0-55179 GCA_964646645.1 uncultured Saprospiraceae bacterium
CCAACAGGTAAATGCTCCTATCTGTTTGGCACCATGCATATCAGGGATGACCGTGTCTTTCAGTTATGTGAACAAGTATATCCGTTTATCCAGTCTTCGGATGTTTATATCAGTGAAATGGATTTAGCAGATCCCGTTTTCACTTCAGACACGCCCCTTTATGCGATGATGTCGCAATTCAGGCCTGCCGTATATCACAAGATCAAATCGCAGCTGCTCAAATCATTTCGGGTCGATATCAGCGCGTATGATCGATTACACCCGTTGTTGATACTCAGTGCCCTCTCTATGCAGGTGTTGCAACGAGATCATATCATCTCATTGGATGAACATCTTTGGAAGTATGCTGTCAGCCAGCAGAAGCAAACATATGGTCTTGAATCCGTAAAGGAGCAAATCGATATTTTGCACGGCATTGATCCGGCTCCTTTATACAAACAGTTAAAAAAAGCGGCCAGGAAGCCAGACGGATTCAGACAATTTACTACACGGACAGTGGATGTGTATCTGCAACAAAAAATACATGTATTGTACCGCCACACAAAGTCATCCATGCATCATTTGCGGAAGGCACTCATATACGAGCGTAATAAAATAATGGCTGCGAGAATCTTTGCCATGGATCATGAATTGACTCACTTTGTGGCCGTAGGAGCAGGCCACCTAAGCGGACAGTACGGCCTTATTCGGCTTTTACGCCAAAAGGGTTGTAAGGTTACAGCCATTTAGTAGATAGAGCAGTTCCGTTTATCTGAAAGGTAAAACGGGGTGATAAAATTTCCAGAAAATTGTAACAAGATGCAAGGTTAAACGTTTTCTGTCTTTATCATGAGCGCACTATTCCCCAAAGTATATTGTCTATTGATAGCCGTTTTCATGTCCTTCGGCATTGATGCACAGGACAGGTTTACAGTGAGCGGCTATGTCAAGGATGCCGGAACGGGGGAAACCATTATCGGCGCAAATGTCTATCTCGAAAGCGATGCATCCCGGGGAACCACAACCAACACCTATGGATTTTACTCCATAACCCTTCCCTCAGATCAGTATCGATTAGTATACTCCTATCTCGGATATACATCACATGTGGAGACCCTTTCACTGGTCGCTAATCAGACTGTAAATGTGGAGCTAAGCCAAGGTCTCCAGATGGATGAAATCGTTGTGGCAGCCACGGAAGAAGAGGAAGATGAAAATGTCCAGAGTACCTCTATGGGTAAAGTTTCACTACCGATAGAACAGATTAAAGTATTACCTGCATTGCTGGGTGAAGTAGATGTCTTAAAAACACTACAACTGTTGCCAGGCGTGTCTTCTGCAGGAGAAGGAAGTTCCGGTTTTTATGTCAGGGGAGGTGGAGCCGATCAGAATCTGGTGCTGTTAGATGAGGCCGTGGTGTATAACAGCGGGCATTTTCTCGGATTCTTCAGTGTCTTTAATTCGGATGCCATTAAAAACACAACGCTGATCAAGGGCGGAATACCTGCAGTATATGGCGGTAGGCTTTCCTCCGTCTTGGACATTCAGATGAAGGAAGGAAATAATCAGAATTTTCAGGGCGAAGGAGGTATCGGTTTGATTTCTTCAAGGTTGACCCTGGAGGGGCCTTTAGTTAAGGATAAAAGTAGTTTCCTGATCAGTGGCCGGCGAACATACGGTTTTGATTTGGCTCAGCCTTTTGTGAGACAAACGGCTTTTGCGGGAACGAATTATTTCTTTTATGATTTGAATGCCAAAGTCAATTACCAGTTTTCGCAAACGGACCGCCTATACCTTAGTGGTTATTTTGGTCGCGATGTGCTGACCCTTGCCCAACCCGGCAGAGATTTCGAATTCAAGTTGCCATACGGCAATGCCACAGCTACTTTGCGCTGGAACCATTTGTTTAATGAAAAACTGTTTTCGAATCTTTCACTGGTCTATAATGATTACCAGTTTAAGGCTGGGTTTACGCAGGAGGAGTTCAATTTTGATTTGTTTTCGGGTGTCAGAGATTATACAGTCAAGTTTGACCTGGAATATTATCCCTCAAATGCCCATCAGGTGAAAACAGGTGCCATGTTTACCAATCACCGCTTAACTCCAAACATTATTACGGGTAATGCCGGTGATACTGAATTTGAATCAACCGCTACAGCCAAGTATGGGAATGAGTATGCCGTCTATCTCCAGGATGATTGGCGTATTAATCCATGGCTAAAGGTTAATCTTGGTTTACGCGGTACACTCTTTCAACAAGTTGGCCCATATACATCTGCTTTAGATGGACGGGTGTATAGCGATGGCGAAATCGTAAAGACCTATTCTTCCCTTGAGCCCAGGTTTTTTGTCAACACGACAATAACGCCTACTGTCTCTTTAAAAGGTGGGGTGACGTCAACGACACAGTACCTGCACCTCGTAAGCAATAGCACATCCACCCTGCCTGCAGATGTGTGGGTACCCAGTTCAGAGCTCGTCAAGCCTCAGCGTGGCTGGCAATATGCAGCCGGCTATTTCCAGAATTTCAAAAGCAATACTTACGAAGCGTCTATTGAGGCATATTATAAGTCGCTGCAGGATCAGATTGATTACCGTGAGAGTTATGTGGACAACAGTGTGGATCAGGTAGAAACGGAGTTTGTATTTGGAAGCGGGGAGGCATATGGACTTGAGTTTTTCCTGCGAAAGAATAAAGGAGCCCTCAATGGATGGATTGGGTATACCCTAAGCCGTACAGTACGTAGTTTCCCCGATATTGAAAACGGGAGAACCTATCCGGCCACTTACGATCGCACACACGATGTCAGCGTGGTGGTCAACTATGCGGTTAGTCCTAAAGTTATTCTCGGTGGAGTATTTGTTTATGCCACGGGTAAAGCCTATACACCTCCTGAAAGAGTATATCTTATTGATGGGCAATTGCAAACCGATTACGGTCCGCGCAACAGTCAGCGACTGGAGCCTTATCATCGTTTGGATTTGTCTCTTACCTTGATTCCAAATCCATTGAGCAAGCGAAACTTCAGATCGGAATGGGTGTTTTCCATTTATAATGTGTACAACCGACTCAACACATTCTTTATTTATACAGACTATGACACAGACCTTCAAACCGGCAGTGCTGAGGTGAGTGCGTATAGGGTGTCTATTTTTCCCATTTTGCCTTCAGTCACCTGGAATTTTAAATTTAAATGAGAACTAACTTTCCGATACTGATTCTCTTCTTGGTGGCCTTGAGTCTTCTCTCGTGTGAGCAGGAATTTTTTCCTGAGCCAACCACTGAAGCCCCGGATTATGTGGTGGAGGGATACATAGAGGCGGGTCCAGGCGCCATACCTACATATGTACTGCTCACTCAAACATTTAATTTCTATGGAGATTTTGGCCCGGAGGAATTCTCTGCCGCCTTCGTGCATAACGCAGACGTAAGGGTTTCTGACGGAGACTTTGAAGTTGCATTACAGGAGGTATGTTATAACGATCTGGATTCTACCATTCGTGAACAAATTGCAGCTCAATTCGGATTTAACGCAGATAGTTTAAGCATTAATTTCTGCGTCTATATAGACTTGTTAAATCAGATACAACCCCAGATCGGGAAAACATATAACCTTTTCATTGTGGCAGGAGGGGATACGGTAACATCTACTACACGGATACCCGAGTTAGTTCCACTGGATAGTCTTTGGTTTGGGCCACCACCGGGAGAGCCGAGTGATACCCTGGCAGCGCTCAATTGCTATATTGCGGATCCTCCAGGCATCAGGAATTTTTACCGGTATTTTGGATCCACTAATGGCGGACCGTTGGAAACGGCTTTTTCAAGCGTCGAAGAAGATCTGTTTTTTGACGGTAAAAGTTTTGAATTTCAGCTATTTAATCCCGCTACCGACGACGGAGATGTTGAACCTGAGGAATTTGGATTGTATTTTGTCGGAGATACGATAACCGTGAAATGGTGTACGATTGATGAAGCCAATTTTGATTTTTGGAATACCCTCGAGTTTGCCAATGCCAATCAGGGGCCATTCTCAAGCTATACCCGATTGCAATCCAATATCCAGGGAGGCCTTGGCGTATGGGGTGGGTATAGTGTCAGTTATCACAACCTCATTGTAGCCTATTGAAAAGCGATGTCCAACCAATTGTTAGATCAGTCCACCCAACGCGTTGAAATCCAGCGTCACACTAAAGGCGCCGTTCTTTTTGGCGCCACAGGATTGATCGGCAATTGTCTTTTGCGTCGTCTTCTCGTTCACCAGGCGTATGATAAAGTAATTTCTATCGGCTGGCATCCCATCAAAGCCACGCATCCAAAGCTTATCCATTATGAAGTGGACATGGCGCATAGCGACCATTACAGGCATCTCATGAGAGGGGATGATCTCTTTATTGCGTTGGGCACGACGATGAAGAAAGCAGGCAGTAAAGAAGCTTTCAGGCAGGTGGATCATGATCTGATCTTTAATATTGCTAAAACCGGATCACTTCAGAATATAAATCAATTGATGGTCGTCTCCTCTATAGGCGCCGATAGTCGGTCCCCGGTTTTTTATCTGAAAGTCAAGGGCGAGCTGGAGGACGATGTCAGACGTTTACCTTATTGGAGTGTTCATATAATGCGGCCTTCTGTATTGTTAGGTGCCAGAGAGGAGAAACGTGCTGCAGAAAAGATTGCGGGTCAGTTGAGTAAAGGACTCCAGTATTTTTCAGGCAGCATCCTGGGTGATTTGGCGCCTGTTGAAGCAGACGATGTGGCAAAAGCAATGGTTCAGGCAGCACAGGGCCTGAAGCCTGGTACGCATGTTCATCATGGAAGTGAGATCATTAAGCTGTCCAGGGCATTTAATCCCTGATCAAAGCTGCGATCATTTGAACTTAACAGGGAAAGTTTAATCATACAAAGCTATTTGATCCGGGTTTCCTCAATCCATTCTCAGGTTAGATCATACTTCTTATTCGGGGGCGTAGCTTACTCTTTTATACCTTTACATCCTAGATAAATTAATATGGCTTCAACTACATCTGAAATTTCAATACGTATTACCCTGGATGAACATCGTGTGCCGGAACATATCGAATGGCAGGCCTCTGATGCCCAGCAGGCACATCCCGCAGATAGTAAATCGATCTTCCTGGCGCTTCTTGACAAAGATTCGCTTGACACATCAACATTGTTTCTGTGGACAAAGGATTGTCAGGTCGCTGAGATGGACCGCAAGATATTTTATGCATTATCATCTCTTTCCGATGGGTACTTCAGGGCCACACAGAATACAGCACTTGCCAACGAAATGAGGCGATTTGTGCAATACTTCGGGGAAAAGACAGGTATTATCACTCCTGAGCAATAGCCTCAAGACTAGTTATGGATCCAGTGATTTTCCAAAACACTCCTGAGGGCCGAAAGGTGTTCCAGGATTTAGCCTTGAGGATCATTGAATGGATCGGATCATATTATCAGCAAATTGAAACATACCCTGTTCGCAGCCAGGTGCAGCCGGGTGAAGTGTATAAACAGTTTAGCGATGAGCTACCTGCTGATCCCAGGCCTCACGATGCATTATTTGAGACCCTGGAAAAAGTGATTTTGCCCGGAATCACCCATTGGCAGCACCCTCATTTCTATGCCTTCTTTCCGGGAAATACCAGTTTTCCTTCGATCGCCGCAGAGATGCTGACAGCCGGTATTTCAGCGCAGTGTATGTTGTGGGAGAGTTCACCTGCTGCAGCTGAACTTGAACAACGATGTACCGAATGGTGTCGGGATTTGCTAGGATTACCGAAATCATGGTCAGGTGTAATCAACGATACGGCTTCCAGCGCCACATTAACGGCGTTACTAACGGCGCGTGAATGGAAATCAGATTTCAGCATATCTAAACGCGGTTTTGGTGGAACCGTCTATCGAATCTATACTTCCGCACAAGCACATTCTTCGGTTGAAAAGGCAGTGAGGCTGGCAGGTTTTGGAACTGACAACCTTGTTTTCATTCCGACAGATGAACAGCTCCGGATGAAGCCCGAATTATTGGAAGCCGCCATACAGGCCGATTTACGGGAAGGGTTTATTCCAACGGCTGTAGTATCTACCATAGGTACGACGGGCACCGGCGCCATTGATCCGATTGCGCCCATCAGTGTCATAGCTCAACAGTATGGATTATGGCACCATGTAGATGCCGCATACGCCGGGACGGCCCTTATGCTTTCAGAATACGCACATCTTCGTGATGGTTTGGATGGCGCAGATAGTTTTGTTTTTAATCCTCACAAGTGGATGTTTGTCCAATTCGATTGTTCGATCTACTACGTTAAGGATCCCGGATTGCTTATCCGCACCATGAGTATAAACCCATCATACCTGATGACCGCTCAAGGTGCCGTTGTCAATGATTACAGAGACTGGGGAATTCCTTTAGGGAGGAGGTTCAGAGCATTGAAGCTTTGGATGACCCTGCATATGCTGGGCACGGAAGCTATACAACAACGATTGCGACATCATATCAATTTAGGTAGGCGTGTAGAAGAACTACTTTCCTCATCACCATTTCTTCAGCCTGTCTATCCCCGCTCTTTTAATATCAACACGTTTGCCATAAGACGTGATATTGATCCGGATGGGAATATGACCCGTCAGTTATCTTCCATGATCAATGCAAGCGGACAAGCCTATATGACGCACGCAAAGATTGAGGGCCGAAGTTTAATTCGTTGGGTAACCGGACAGACCTACACTCAAATGCACCATATTGATGAAACGTGGCAAGCTATCCATAAGCTTATTGATCAAATGAAATAAGATGAGTCTACCTACCAGGCAGGATATTTTGGATGCACGAAAACGGATTCAGGATATTATACACCAGACACCAGTCCTGACTTCATCCACACTCAACTCGATGTGCCAGGCTGAAGTGTTCTTGAAATGCGAACAGTTTCAACGCATGGGCGCTTATAAGATGAGAGGAGCATCGCATGCTTTAAGCAAGCTGAGTGAACAGCAGTTGAAACGAGGTGTAGTTACACATTCTTCAGGTAATTTCGCTCAGGCACTGGCGCTCGCTGCAAAAATCAAAGATGTTCAAGCCATTATTGTCATGCCTGAAAATGCCCCCAGGGTCAAGGTAGATGCAGTTAAGGGTTACGGAGCAAAAATTGTAACCAGTGGAAATACGCCTGAGGACAGAGAACAAAAAGTGAAGGCCATCATGGATGAGACCGGTATGACCTTTATACATCCGTCCAATGATCTTAATGTCATACTTGGTAACAGTACGTGCGCACAGGAGTTGATCGAAGAAGTGCCTTCGTTGGATGTGATCATCGCACCTGTGGGTGGCGGTGGCCTGCTGGCAGGGACGGCTTTGGCAGCGCATTACTTGTCGCCCGGTACCCTGGTCTGGGCTGCTGAACCGGAACAGGTTGATGATGCATTCCGCTCTTTGCAATCCGGTAAGATCGAGATCAATGCCGAAGCCAATACCATCGCGGATGGATTGCGTACACATCTCGGGGATATTAATTTTCCGATCATCCATCAACTTGTGCAAAGGGTCCTTCTCGTTTCTGAAACCGAGATTCTTGACGCGATGTGGTGGGTTTGGGAAAGAATGAAAACGATTATTGAGCCCAGCAGTGCAGTCGCTGTTGCCGCCGTGTTGCGATATAAAGAGGATATGAAAGGGAAAAGGGTAGGGGTTATTATTTCAGGAGGTAATGCGGACATCCCGGAACTGGTCAAACTCCGATTGAACACCAACAGCTGAACAGGAATTGATTTAGTTCCCTTTTGGTGTTGAAGGCTGCGCGATATAAATGATAGAAGAGGAATTGTCCGCAGATTTCTTTGCAGAAAAATAGGTTTTCATTCCCGAAAAGAATCCATTCACAGCAGCCATCGTATAGTGCCCCAGGTATTTTTCGCTTAACATACTTACATAAAACGCATCAAGATGCATTGGCAACTTACGTTTTAGCGTAAATCCGTGGCGATCGAAAAGCGTTTTCATTGATACTGGTGAAAAATGCCACAAATGGCGAGGTACATCATATGCGGCCCATTTGGCCCCATATTTTTGAGCATCAGGAGACGTATGGTTTGGAACAGCGATGATCAGTGTGCCGTCCTGTCTAAGGATCGACCGAAAGTGATCTACATACCCTTCCAGATCATGCACATGCTCCAGTACGTGCCATAAAGTAATGACATCAAAAGACGCAGGGTTAAAAGTTGCCAGTTTCTCCAAGGGCTCGACGATAAGGCCCAGTTTTTCGGCAGCCACTTTTCGGGCAGAGGAGTCAGGTTCCAGTGCGGAGACCGTCCAGCCATGCTGCTGCATAAAATGTGCAAAATGACCCGTACCGGTCCCGACATCCAGCAAATGGCCTGTTTTCCGCCCAGAGGATTGTTCCACCCATTTTAGCTTCTTCCCTAACATAAAGTTGCGGGCCGTATGGTAGAGCTTGTTAATCAAGCCTTTGCGTGTGTCTGAATGGGAGACATAATCAGTCGATGCATAATAACGGCCGATTTCCTCAGGGATGGGTTGGGGATATGTCTTCTTCAGGTGACAAATCGAACATTCCAGCATATCAAACCATTCCCCGGTGATACTCAGGTCTTTAACTTGCCCGGTGGGTTTCCAATCCTCATGGCCGCAGCAGGGGCATTTGCCTGCGGGAATTTCCAAATTACCGGTCAATGTCACCATGGTTGCAAAATTAGGATTAGCACGCGAATATCCTTCAGAATGGCTTTGCAACGCCTTAAGATTCTTATTTTTGCCGGCCTATGATCAAAGGCCAGATGATCCGAACAACTCCATTTGTTGTTCTCCTCACTATTTTCCAGGTGTTCTTGTTTCAACTCGTTTCCGGACAGACCGGAATTCTGAGAGGACATATCTACGATGAAGAAACAGGCGATGCTGTTTCCTTTGCCAATGTCAATATCGAAGGCACACAGGTTCGCACGGTAACGGACATTGATGGTTTTTTCATTTTCAGCGACCTCAATGCGGGCTCCTATGATCTGGTTGCCTCCTTCTTTGGGTATGATACCGTTCGTACGCAAGTCACCGTCGTACAAGATCAGGTGAAGTATGTCAAGCTCTTTATGACCTCTGGCTCTATCCAGCTGCAGACCATCAATGTCAGTGCCAGTCTTGAGCAACGCCGCAATGAAGTCAATGTATCCAAGATCACCGTGACGCCGAAACAAATCAAAGCGCTTCCTTCTGTTGGTGGAGAGGCTGATATTACCCAGTATTTGATGGTATTGCCTGGTGTGATTTCAACAGGAGATCAGGGAGGGCAGATCTATATCCGGGGAGGTAGTCCGGTTCAGAATAAAGTGCTGCTGGACGGGATGACGATTTATAATCCTTTCCACAGCATCGGATTATTCAGTGTATTTGAAACTGAAGCCATCAAGTCCGCAGAAGTCTTGAGTGGTGCGTTTAGCGCCGAATACGGAGGCAGGATTTCCGCAGTCGTCGATCTGAAAACCAGAGAAGGTGACAAGACAAGATTTGGTGGGTTGGTTTCTGCAAGTCCGTTTCAGGTCAAAGCGTTACTGGAAGGACCTATCACTCCCTTCAAACCCGAAAGTCGGGCGAGTTCCTCTTTCCTGATCACTGGTAAGCACTCTTATCTGGATCAGACTTCGCAAACGCTTTATGATTACGCAACAGAGGATTCGCTTGGGCTTCCGTATTCATACACCGACATCTATGCCAAGATGTCTTTTCTCGCTGCAGAAGGAAGTAAGGTGGATTTCTTTGGTTTTAGTTTTACGGACGGGGTTGATTTGCCTAACGTGGCCAATCTTAACTGGCAATCCGGTGGAGGGGGTATGAATTTTAAATTGATCCCCAATTCCTCCAACATGATTATCTCAGGTACACTGGCCTATTCCAAGTACGATATTGAATTAAACGCCGCTGATGATGCACCCAGGAAAAACTCAATCGGAGGGTTTAATGCACTCTTTGATTTCCAATCCTTCGGTCGCAACAGTACATTCAATTATGGTTTTGAACTCAATGGCATATCTACCACGCTGGAGTTTCAGAATCCGTTCAATGTGACTCTTGAGCAAAATGAGAATACTACGGAGTTGGGTGGTTATGCTACCTGGAGAATGAAAACGGGTGCTTTGATTATTGAGCCCGGAATTCGTGCTCAGTTTTATGCTTCGCTGGGTGATTTCTCATTTGAGCCTCGCCTTGCCCTTAAAAGCAATTTCTCAGACCATGTACGCATCAAGTTTGCTGCGGGCCGCTACTCACAAAACCTGATCTCTACTGTCAATGAAAACGATGTGGTCAATTACTTTGTAGGATTTCTGACAGGACCGGAGGAGACATTGTATGAACCAGGAACCAAGACGCCAACCAAGGATAAACTCCAAAAATCATGGCACTTCCTTGGCGGGTTAGAGTTTGAGCTTGGCAATGGCTGGGAAGTCAATACTGAGGCCTACTTTAAAGATTTTACCCAGCTCATTAGTGTCAACAGAAATAAACTGAGTGAAGCGGATCCTGATTATGCTACCGAAACAGGAGAAGCCTATGGTGTTGATTTTACGTTGAGCCGTCAGACGCAGAAAATGTTGGTTTGGGCGACCTATTCGCTCGGATATGTCAACAGGGATGATGGGGAACAAGTATATCCTACACATTTTGAGCGCAGACACAACATCAACCTGATGCTTAATTATACCATTGGCCGGACCTGGGAGTTGGGAGCGCGCTGGAATTATGGTTCCGGCTTCCCGTTCACCCTGACGCAGGGCTTTTATGGACAGCAGGATATTTTTGATGGAATCGATTCGGATGTCCTCACGCAGAATCCAGACTTAGGCATCATTTATTCGTCCAAACGGAATAGTGGTCGCTTGCCTGATTATCATCGCCTTGACCTTTCCCTGAAAAAGTTTTTTGAGTTTACCAAGCATCTTAAACTTGAGCTCACGGCCAGTGTCACCAACGCTTACAACCGGGCCAATATCTTCTATTTCGATCGTGTGACGTATACGCGGGTGGATCAGTTGCCGATTTTACCAGCCTTGACTGCTACATTGAAGTTCTGAGGCTAATGCTCTGAAACCTTTTCAGGTAAACTGAGAAATATCGTGGCTTTGAGGACGTTTAAACAACGTCCATTTGAATGGACTCAGGGCAAGCGTAAACCAGCTATTCCATTAATTTTGTGCCCATTGAGCCTCTTGAGGCCTGATGATTAAGGTATTTCATGAAAAAACCTTGGTATGATATAGGGTTTCAGATAGACAGGATGCTGATCACCAGTTTCCTGCCTCCCTTTTTTGGGTCGTTTTTCATGGCCCTGTTTGTCCTCATCATGCAATTTCTTTGGAAGTTTATTGAAGACATCATCGGAAAAGGAGTAGGTGCCCTGGTCATCATGGAAATGTTTTTTTATAAATCCGTTTCCCTGTTTCCCTTAGCATTGCCGATTGCTGTATTACTCGCTTCAGTGATGGTGATGGGTAACCTGGCTGAACGATATGAACTCTCCAGTTTTAAATCCGCGGGGGTGCCGTTGACCCGAATTTTGGCTCCGCTGCTGGGATTAAGTTTTATCATCGGGCTTTTTTCTTTTTATTGTTCCAATACGATCATTCCTATTGCGAATCTCAAGTATCAATCGCGGCTTTATGATATACGCAATCAGAAACCAACGCTAAGTATTGAGCCGGGTGTGTTTAATGAAGATTTTCACGGGTATTCGATCAGAGTTGGAAAAAAGCATAAAGACAAGGTCACTATCGAGGACATCATGGTCTACGACGATTCCCAGCGAAGCAAAGGCAGACTCAATGTGGTTACTGCTCAAACGGGAAAAATGTATGTGGATGAGAAGGATGGAGCCTTTGTCATGACCTTGTATGATGGTTACCAGTACGCGGAGATGGATAACCAGGGAAAACCAAATTCTTTACCGTTTATGATATCCCATTTCAATGAATGGACCAGGAGATTTGACCTGGGTGAATTTGATCTTGACCGAACGGAAGAAGAACAATTTAAGTCGCATCATACGATGAAAAGTGCCCGCCAGATCGCGACTGAAATTGACACCATGAATGAACAGATCATTGCCGCGAAAATATCGAATCACGGGCGATATGCGGTGATCAGTGATTCCTTCTCCGTCCATAAATTTAACACCACCGATTCCCCGCAGGATACAGATAAAGTAACTGTCCTGGAGAAGTCGCTGAAGAGTAGCTCCATGATCATTGAGCGTAGCAGGGCATCTACACGGTATACAAACTTTAAAGCGTTTCTGGATTCAGCAGATGTCAGTAAAGCGCAATCGCTTCTATCTGTTTTGCCTTCATCACTTCGCGCTGAATACAACGGACAGGTCAACAGCCGAATCTCTATCGTCAAGTCAACACTGGACCGAAACGCCCGGACCGTTCAGCGACTGGAGTTAACGAAGCGCAAGCATGTCTATGAATTACACTGGAAATTTTCCCTGGCTGCCGCATGCCTGGTTATGCTCCTGATTGGCGGTCCTATGGGGACAATCGTTCGCAAGGGTGGTTTCGGATATCCGCTCCTGGTGTCTATTTTCTTTTTTACTTTTTTCCTCATGAGCAATATCAGTTGTAAAAAGCTGAATGATAATGAGAAGTTACCCCCGGTTTTGGCGGCATGGCTTCCGGTCATTATGCTTACGCTCATCTCATTATTGCTGACGTATAAGGCCCTTCAGGACGCAAAAATCCTGGATATTGATCGATTTAAGGCGCTGCTTTCAAAGTGGAGGTTTATGCGTAAACCTGTCCAAGCATGAAAGCCTGGACCTTTTATGTTTATGCTTCCTTCCTGGTGATCAGTTTGGGTGTGGGTATGAGTCTTCTGGGAGATAAGGCTCATTTTTTGAAATGGTTGGCGTGGAATCGTTCTCCCTTTTTCGATTACTACTTTTATCATGTGACCAAATTGGGTGAAGCCGTTGGTTTTGTCATTATAGGCTTGATGCTGTGGTTGCGGTCCTGGCGTCGAATGATCATCATTCCTGTGCTTGGTGGCGTGGTGACCCTGGTGAGCTATCTTATGAAGAAATATTTTTACCACGAGCGACCTAAGTTATACCTCGAACGAACCGGATGGGATGGCCCGCTCGCGGTCCTTGATTATCATTTGCTCACAGGGCATGCCAGTTTTCCTTCAGGGCACTCCATGGCGGCATGGGCTCTGTTTACGTTGACGGCTGCGCTTATTCGTAAAGGGTGGGTTTCTGCGCTGTGTTTAATTCTTGCGACGTCCGTTTCTCTCTCCCGCGTGTATCTCATGGCTCATTTCCTCAGGGATGTAGTGGCTGGTGCAGCGATTGGGTTCGTGTTAGGATATTTAACCTATTACTGTTATGACCGTTGGTTGAATAAAAGCCCCGCAGCGACTATGGCCTCCGGTCCATTGGAATAAGTCTTCTTCCTCATTGAATGGCTCAGAGACAACGGTCTGCCGGAAAGAGGTCGTATATTTGCGCTCTTTAATCTGCTTTACTATGAAATATTTTGTTTTTCCATTGTTTTTAGCTGCTCTACTGCTGGTTTCCTGCAAGGATTCAGGATCAGGTTCCGTTGCGAGTTCAGCCAATGAAGGGCTCAGGATCGCATTTGTCAACGGCGATTCTATTTTGCAACATTTTAGTGCTTTCCGAAAGGAATCAGAAGCGATGGACGCTAAACAACGTGCGCTGGAACAGGAACTGCAGAAGAAAGGAGCAGCACTGGAGGGCGAAATCATGAGTTATCAGAAGCAGGCTCAAACCGGAACGCTGACCGGAAAAGAAATGCAGGCACGTGAAAAATATCTTGGGACCAAGCAGGAAGCACTTCTCAAAGAGCGGGATATGATGGCCCAGGAGATTATGAAAGAAACAGAGGAAATCAATAAGCGACTTCAGGCTGTCATACAGGAAAAATTAAATGGTATCCGGACAAAGGAAGGATATGATTACATTCTAAGCTATATCGAAGGAGGTCCTGTGCTGGTCGCTGATCCAAAACATGATATCACAGAGCGGGTGTTGAAACTTCTTAATGAAGAGGAAGAAACAAACCCTACCACGCCGGATACCACAAAGCAGCAATAGACGGTTTCTCGTCTACACGTTTAGCACTACGTTTTTAAATTGGGAGGTGATTTGTTCCCTCATTTTGAGCAGACCGTCATGTATGCGCACATGAATGATAAGTTCATCTTCATTTCCTGTCTCCTGTAACTCAGCGATCCGTTCGAGATTTTTCCCGATATGGTTCATCAGCATCTTTAGCTTCAGTCTGAGGATAGCATTCATAGCATCGGTCTTATAATTGATATCAGGATGAAGCTGGACCTGCAGGGGTATGTCGTGCTCTTCCCATGCGGCATATTCAAACGGAAAAGATAAAAGCTCAAGGGCAAGATCCTTGATTCGTTTGTCCGAATGGCTGGTGAAATGCTCCTGTCCGGGTGAAATGCCCTGCTCCAGCAGGTCACGATATTCGAGGATGATCTTCTTGTAAAGCTCATCCTGAAAATCTTCGATAATGTCCAGTATACTTAAAAGGATATATCTGCTCAGGGGTGATTGGTCAGCTTCAGGTAATTCCTTGTGCCCGTAATTGAGCAAAATCCTGACAATGTCCCTCTCCTGGTAGAAATCAGTTGGTTTAGGCAACGTAGCCATCCTGGCTTCTGCCTGCTTCGCATCCTGCTGAAAAATCTGGTGTTGTAGTTCTCTTTCTGATTGATCTATTTCTCTTGGAACGCCTTGCCTTTTTTGACGCAGTAAATCATCAACCGCTTTGTTGGTTTCGCGTACGAGGATATGCTCATCGATTTTCATCAGGTGGGCACACTCCGTGATAAATGCTGAACGCTTAATGGCTTCAGGGATATGCGCGAGCGTTTCGACCAATTCTTTGATCAAGGTGGATTTACGCATGGGATCCCCTTGCGCTTCCTTCAGCAGTAATTGTGTTTTAAAGAGAATAAAATCCTTACTGTGTTCCTTGATGTAATCCTGGAAGCCAGCCATGCCATTCTTCTTGACAAAAGAGTCAGGATCTTCCCCTTCAGGTAGCAAGGCCAACCGGACATCCATGTTTTCCTCAAGGATGAGATCAAGTCCCCGCATAGCTGCTTTAATCCCTGCCGGGTCACTATCGTATAACACAGTGATTCTTCCCGCATATCTTTTAATCAACCTGATTTGTTCAGGGGTAAGCGCGGTACCTGAAGAGGCCACTACGTTTTCGATACCGGCCTGATTCAAACTGATTACATCCGTGTAGCCCTCCACGAGAAAGCAATTATCAAGATCGCGAATAGCCTTTTTAGCATGCGAAATACCATAGAGGACTTTGCGCTTTACATAGATTTCCGTTTCAGGGGAATTGATGTATTTGGGCCCCCGGGTCGAACTCACCATTTGCCTGCCGGCAAAAGCGATCACTTTTCCGGAAATATTGAAAATGGGAAAAATGACCCGGTGGCGAAAAAAATCGGTTTTGTGCTGGGTGACCAGGCCGGCCCGTTGAAGGATGTCCAGGGTAAAACCATTCTTCATGCATGCGTTGAGCAGGGCATCGGGTTGTTCCGGCGCGTAGCCCAGGCCAAAGCTTTCAATCGTTTTTGATCGGAAACCCCTCTCTTTGAAGTAGTTAAGTCCGGCGACCTGCCCTTCCTCCGTGTCGTGAAGCTGATTTTTGTAAAAATTCCAGGCAAAATCAAGGACCTTGTAAATGGTTTCCCGTTCTTTTTCTGCCTGTATCGTAGCTGCATCTGCCTGATTCTCTTCAATTTGTATCCCGTATTTGGCTGCGAGATACCTCAGGGCCTCCGGGTAGTCGTATCCTTCATGCTCCATGACAAAGGAAATCGGATCCCCTCCTTTCCCGCATCCGAAGCATTTATAGAGGTTTTTTGTAGGAGAAACTGAAAAAGAAGGGGTTTTTTCGTGGTGAAAAGGGCATAAACCGATCATATTGCTCCCACGACGCTTCAAATTGACAAAATCAGCCACCACCTCCTCTACCCGGGCACGATCTCTAATTTCTTCTATACTTTTCTGACTGATCATCAGGGGCAAAGCTAATAGTTTGGTGAATTAACATAAATATCAGATTATTCTCTTGCGGATACAAGGCAAGGATACTATATTTGTTTAGCTGTTGTTTCTAAAGCGACGACGGCCATGACGAACTTGAATTCTTGATACGTTTTTAGGGTGTTCTCATAGTGTGTTCTTACCCGCTTTCCGATGGGGAGGCGGGTTTTTTTATGCCTGGAGTTTTATAACTTAATGGTTTGTTTTTCAGTTATTTAAATATTAAACAATGACAAACATAGGGATGGTAGGCATGGGCAAAATGGGACAGGTCATTTTTGCCCTTATGGACAGCAGAAATGATATTTCTGCCACACCATTTAGCAGGATTAATGCAGAAAATGTGTCCGCATTAAAGGCATGCGATGTAGTTATAGAATTTACCACACCTGATGCTGCTCCAGGGGTTATACGTCAATGTCTTGAGTTGAATATTCCTGTAGTTTCAGGTACTACAGGATGGCATGAGTATCATCTTGATTCTATCCTTTCATATGGCAAGCAACATCATGCTAAATTTTTATATGCTACCAATTTCAGCATTGGTATGAATGTGATGTTTGCACTCAACAGAAAGCTTGCTGAAGTCATGCACAGCTTGCCCCAATTCAAGCCTTCCATAAAGGAGATACATCATGTCCACAAGAAAGATTCTCCCAGCGGAACCGCATATACATTGATTGGCGATTTGTTGTCGCGTCATCCTCAGCTCAATGGGTTTGTCCTTGCTCAGGACGGACAGATGTCTCCTGATGACAAGTTACCTGTGACAGCCATTCGCGAAGGTGAGGTGAAGGGATTTCATGAAGTGAGCTGGAACAGTGGATTGGAAAAAATATCGATATCCCACGAAGCATTTGACCGTAAAATATTTGCCGAAGGAGCAATTGCTGCAGCCTTGTGGCTTCATCGCCAGCCACAGGGCATCTACACGATGCGGGATATGCTGAACATGTAATAGAAAAGGCCTGATTATTACCAGGCCTTTTCGAAAAAATATTCTTTATGAATTGGTTCCTTATTCCGTAACCAACATGATGGCCAGATCGAATTCATCGTAGATCGTGCTGTCACCCAAGCCCTCGAAGAACTTCCCGGAGCCATACTTAACATCATATTGTGACCTGTCGATAGTGATGTTTGTGTTTGCCTTATATCTTTTACCGTCAGGTGAAAGTTGAGTGGTGAAGGTCACTGGTTTTGTGATACCTCTGATGGTCAGATCGCCTTTCACTTCAAATTTACCATCGCCCTTGGCATTGGCCTGAGTGATTTTTAAAGTGGACGTTGGGAATTGACCTGTGTTGAAAAAGTCATCAGACTTCAGGTGTCCTTCCAGTTTGCCGGCATACTCGCCTGTAAGGTCGGTCACCTTAATAGAAGTCATGTCGATCGTGAATTCTCCACCGGTCAGAAAGCCGTCCTTGATTTGCAACGAGCCTTCTTTAATATTCACCGTTCCGTTGTGTTTGCCGGTTACTTTACGTCCGGTCCATTCTACTTTAGAATCCGTAGTATTCACTTTTAAAGTGCCTTTAACCGGATCGCCAGCCTGTGCTGTAATAAATACGCTCAGGGCGATAAAAAGAGATAAAAAAGTCTTTCTCATATGTAATGTTTTTAGTTGAATAAGCTTAAAAACATACATCAGGCACTAAGGTTTAACATAAAAGTATAGCGACTATCCTCTTAGACCTGAACAGGGAGAAAGATTAGCCGGGCACAGAGAAATAAGGAGTGAATCAGACGCTAAAATTCATCATCAATGCATAGGCGTCAGGCCATATGGCAGACGGGCCTGAGGTTCGCCGGATTGAACCACCTGGTAGAAACGCATGATTTCAGGGATGCCTGATCCTAAGAGGGCCTGAGCATCACTGCTTCCCGGGTTGACCAGATCCGTGATCATTTTCTGAAGTGGGTTTTGGAATACCGGGTATTCTTTAATCCGATATTCCTCCAGGCCGGCCAGGGTGGCTGCTGATTCAATGGCATCTTCAAGGGTGCCGAGTTTATCCACCAGGCCAATTTCAAGCGCCTTTCTTCCTGACCAAATACGTCCCTGCGCAATGGCATGCACTTCATCCCTTGTCATGTCCCTGCCTTTAGCCACTTTGTCCAGAAACATTTCATAATAAGCATCCGTCCTTGATTGCAAATAAGTGTGCTCACGTTCTTCCCAGGGAAACATGATCGTAAAGTCCGCGCTATATGGTCCTGTGCGCACCGTATCGAAACGTATACCTAATTTTTCATCCAGCATCCTTGATGGATTTGGAATCAAGGAAAATACACCTATGCTTCCGGTCAAGGTATTAGGTTGCGCAAAAATGCTGTCGGCCATGGCGGACAGATAATATCCTCCTGAGGCCGCAAGATCTCCCATGGAGACCACCAGTTTTTTGCCATCTGTCTGCAATCCGATCAGTTGACGATATATATTTTCCGCGCTGAGAATACTTCCACCCGGACTGTTGATTCTGAGGACCACGGCTTTGATGTCATCCTGACGGCGTATCTCCTTTAATAATTTTACATACCGTCCGTCATCAACGACGCCGTATTCATCATGTCCGCTGACGATATCCCCTTCGGCATAGACGACAGCAATCTTATCTTTTGTTTTGTAGTTGCTTTGATCCAGCGGAGTAGCGGCTGCATATTCTTCAAGGGATACATAATGAATCCGGTCCCTGGAGGTTTTGCCCATCTTCTCGTTCATCCAGGTTTCGCAATCCGCTTTAGCGCCTATTTCATCCACCAGTTTGAACTGCAGTGCGTCCTCGGCTTTTTTAATCCGGAAATTCCATGCCATGGAGCGGAGTGAATCCACCGGAATATTTCTTGAAGCCGCGATATCGCTGAGATACATGTCATAGGTATCTGCCAGGTATTCTCTGGTTTGCAACTTATTTTCCGGGCTCATTTCTGTCCGACGGAAGGGTTCAGTGGCACTTTTAAAGTTTCCCGCATAATAGATCTGCATGTCAATACCCAGTTTATCCAATAACCCTTTAAAGAATGGCACATAGCTGGCAAAACCTCTGAAATCAATCGTCCCTACCGGGTGAAGTGTAATATGGTCAGCGGGGCTGGCCAGGTAATACCCTTCCTGGGTATAGAAATCCCCATAGGCGGCTAAAAATTTATCAGACGCTTTGAAATCTTCGAGGGCATCCAGGATCACGCTGGCGGAACTTGCCCCAAGGCCGGAAACACCGCTTTCAATCAGGATACCACTCACTTTTTCATCTTCTGCTGCATGACGGATGAGTCCGGCTACATCATGTAATCCCGGAATATCATGTTCCTGCAGGTCAAATGAAGACGGGGTCATGTTATTGGTCTGCTCAGGAATATACTGGCTGAAATCAAGGGCAAGCACGCTATTGGCAGGGACATGCGCTTTGCCTCCGCCGCTCCCGGCAGCAGCAATCACTGCGGCGAAAATGGCAATGATGACAAAGAAGAAAAGTATGCCCGCGATAAATACGCCGAGGCAACTGGCAAAGGTATATTTCAGAAAATCTTTCATAGTCAGATAGATAGGTCATCCCAACTTCAGGATGGAATTCGAAGGCAAAGTTCGGCAATAACAACGAAAAATGACCATGTCCGGATTTGGCGTTGGACTGACCAATGGATATGTTAATCGAAAAAACTACTCCGCATCATTCTCCTGGAGCAAAGGAAGCTTCATTTCCAGTGCCTCCAGTGTAGTCATGACTTTCTCCGCGATAAAGTAGTCCCGGTACCAACGCTTATCCACGGGTGCAATATGCCATGGCACTTCACTCCTGTTGATGGCATCTTCATAGCAAAACATATATTCATTCCAGCGCTCAGCTTCTTTCCAATCTGCCGGATTGTGTTTCCAATGCTTACGTGGATTTGTGGTACGTTCTTCCAGTTTCTCTTTTTGAGTTTCCGGGGAGATATGCATATAGAATTTGAGGATCGTTGTGTTGTTGTCCCTGATCAGTTGGTTTTCCCAGGCATTAATGGCCTCGATGCGTGCGCTGACTTTATCTTCATCGATCCATTTATGGACGCGTTGGATCAAGACATCTTCATAATGTGATCGGATAAATACCTGGATCATGCCTTTGGCCGGAGCTCGTTTGCTGATGCGCCACAGAAAATCATGAGCGAATTCCTCTTCGGTAGGTTTCCTGAACGGATAAGCATTGATCCCGGTAGGATTGCAGCATGAAAACACCTTTCGGGTAGCCCCATCCTTACCGCTGGCATCCATACCCTGGAACACAACTAACAAGCTGTGTTTTTTTTCGGCGTACATGAGATGCTGGAGATCACCAATGCGTCGCGCTAGCCGATCGGTTTTGCGTCGTATATCTTCCTTTGTCAGGCCCTCCGGAGGGGAGGTGGGAATGTGAGCAAGCTGTATCATGTACCCATTTTATTTCTTCGAACCAGGAAGGCCTGTAACACCGGAGCAAAGCCTTGTGCCTGGTCAGCAGTGACAAAATCAATTTTATACTGAAGGCATTTCAATTTAAGCCGCTCGTAGAACTTTTGCATTTGCTCCAGATAAGCCGTGCGCACTTCATTGGGGCTGAGTTTGATCTGTTCATTTGTTTCGAGATCAATAAACAGGTAGGGTCTGTTCTCAAATTCAAACTCGAGTTCTTTGTTATGATCAAGCACATGGAAGAGGATCACTTCATGTTTGTTGTGCTTGAGATGTTGGAGTGCACTGAAAATCTCCTCTTCAGCGCCATTTTCGAGCATATCGCTGAAGATAATGACCATTGAACGTTTATGGATGCTGTCCGCAATCTGGTGCAGTGCCGTTGCGGCAGAGGTTGTTTTGTTGAGTTGGGGCTGTTGCACCAATTGTTCGAGATGGGTCAGCATCAGGCTGTAATGGGTATGGCTGCTCTTTGTTGGGGTATGAATACGCAGTTGGTCATCAAAAATGCTCAGGCCGAATGAGTCCCGTTGTTTACGGAGCAAATTCATGATGGATGCCGCAGCCAGCACACTGAATCGCATTTTATTCCATCCCTCCTGTTCGGCTGAAAGAAAGGGATATTGCATGGAGGAAGAGGCATCGATAACGATCTGGCACCGTAGATTGGTTTCCTCTTCAAATTTTTTAGAATACAACCTGTCTGTGCGGGCAAAGATCTTCCAGTCGATATTGCGGATGGATTCCCCCGGATTATACAGGCGATGTTCGGCAAACTCAACCGAAAAGCCATGGAATGGGCTTTTATGGAGGCCGATGATAAAACCTTCAACGACCTGGTTGGCCAGGAGTTCGAGGTTATCAAATTTTCGGAGTTCGTATTGATTGAAATAACTCATCGGGTCGAAAATAAGGATTTTCGGGGGTGGGATTTTGGGTGGGGGATGGGAATTTGGGATTTCATTTTAAAATCCATGTACTGCCACGTATTTCGTCGAAATATATTTCGTAGATATACGATTTGCTATGACTGTAAATCAATAGGTTACAAACACCAATTCCACCCCTAACAAAAAGCCTCCGGGAATCTCATCCCCGAAGGCTAAACGTGTTCTTATTCTTCCCTGGTATTTTAAGCCAGGATCGCATCCAATTTATCGCTCAACACTTTCTTGCTGGTCGCGCCAACCTGCTTGTCCACCACCTCACCGTTTTTGATATACAGCACGGTAGGAATCGAGCGTACACCATATTTCATGGAGATCTCAGGATTGCTATCCACGTCGACCTTGGCTACCAATGCCTTGCCTTCATATTCTTTTGCCATTTCCTCAATATGAGGACCAATCATCCGGCAAGGACCACACCAGGCCGCCCAGAAATCGACAACCGCAACGCCTTCCTGATCTATGATCTGCTCTTTAAAGTTCTTGTCTGTCAGTTCGAATGCCATTTTGATTAAATATTTTTTGTTTAGAGTAATTTGAGCCGAAACTCAGGGGTAAAACACCCGGCAGCCCCGCAAAGTTGCAAATTTTATCCTCACCGGATGTGAGATGACTTATTTTAAAGGTTTCTTAAGTTTTATGCACACCCAGGTGGCCCAAAATATCGCATCCTTCCATCGAAGATCACTGGTTTGGATCCTTTCATCCCTCGCGTGCATCGCCGCCAAGGAGCTATTGCCCGGATGGTTTTGGGAGACAACTTACTATAAAGGGCTCTTTAATGTTGTGCGGGTCATTTACGATTATGCTTTGGGGTGGTCACCTATACCCATGATTTATATCGTCGTTTGCATAATAATCGTGCGGGGGGCAAAATGGTGGGGACAATGGGATATGGGCTACAAGTACCAATGGTCACGTTTCCTTGGTGGACTTGCCGCTGTCGTCACCCTATTTTATGTGTTTTGGGGCTTCAATTACGGCCAGGTCTCCCTGGGGCAAAGATTGGAATTGTCATACGCCGATGTCGATCAGAAAGACATCATGCTTGAATTCCAACGAGCCACTGAAGTTTTGAAAAATGAAGCGGCCCACCTGCCTGAAAAGTATGCTGAGGATGATGCGCTTAAACATCTGGAGGTAAAGGATAAGACCATAAGAAACGATGTCGAATTCGCTTTGAGGAAACTGGAACTTCCACATTTTGGTAAAGTTCGCGTTCGTCAACTATGGCCAAACGGATTACTCCTGCGGCTCAATACGGCCGGCATCTATATTCCTCATGCCTTTGAAGGCCATATCGATAATGGTTTACTGTCTGTCCAAAAGCCGTTTACCATAGCCCATGAAATGGCCCATGGATATGGTGTGGCAGATGAGGGAGCTTGTAATTTCATCGCATGGCTGGCTTGCAGTCAATCTAAGGACCAATGGACAAGGTTTGGAGGTGCATTCACCTATTGGCGATATGTAGCTGCTGAAATGCCACCTGACTCAGTTAAAACTGTTTTGCAGAATTTACCCCCGGTGGTGCAGGAATCAATTCATTTGATCAAGGAAAATGACCGGAAGTACCCTGATTTTATGCCACGTGCCAGAGATGCCATTTACTCCACATACCTCAAAAAGCATGGAGTTTCACATGGATTGAGAAGCTATAATGAAGTCGTGCTGTTGGTGCAACAATACCTGGAAAAACAAAATTCAGCGATGGATTGAATGATATAATTTTTCAGGAAGGTATCTGCTGTGTTCAAGGCTCGTCAACAGCACATCGTTAAGCGCATGAATCGCTTCTTCTATTTTCCACTTTGATTTGTCTCTCGGCTCCACCAGGTTTGAAATGGCCCTGATACTTAAGAAGGGTATTCTACGAATCAGACTGATATAAAAGAAGGGTGCTCCTTCCATGTTTTCAATTTGACCGTGAGTTCCGTTTTTCAATTTTGCGATGCTCTCTTCGTTTCCGTGAGCAAATAAAGTGGTCATGCCGCTTGCCAATGGAATTTCTGGTTGAATGCGGAAATGACATTCCAACCTGCTTTCATTAAAGGGAAAGGCATTGGGGTCTGACCATCCTAGCTGAAACTGGTCCAGAATATGTCCGTCGCGGTCCTCTGCGCCAAATCCGGCCAACATCTCATTTTCGATCTGGAAGACCTGCCCAATAGCAAGATTAGGATCAAGCGCCCCACCTATACCTGCTTGTATCCAGAGATCGGGATGGCGATGACTGATGTAATCCATGAGCGCATACGTAGTCTGCATGATGCCAATACCACTGACCAGGAAATCAACCTGGAGTCCATGATATTGAAAGGATTGAAAGGAATGTTGATCAGCGTTTCGGCGAAAGAACTCCCATAAAGGTTCTATTTCCATCGCTGTGGCAGCCACAAAAGTAATCCTGCGGCTCATGGCGTCTGCAGTGAAGACAAGGATGCGGCAAGACTGCTGCCCAATTGAGAATGATAGCGCCAACCTCCGGAGAGTCCCATGTTCCCGAAAATATTCCATGTGATCCCCGCATGCACGAGTGAAGGCTGAGTGCCTATGCCCCAGCGTAAAGCCAGCTTTGGATGTAATTGATAATGCATACCTGCCTTAAATCGCAGTTCATGCCTCCAGTCTTTTTCAGCTTCAATGGCCACCCCAATTTTTTCGACAGGCTCATACAGAAAACCAATCCTGGCCATCGAAGGCAGATCCAACGTGGATTCTGTGCCTAATGGATTATACAGCCATGCCGACATGGATAAACTTTTCATCAAGGGGGCATGAATACTTACGGACCAGGTCGCATTGTATAGATCATCATATTCCTCCGCTTCATTCCGATTGATTTCAAAGGCAAGTCCAAGGTTAAGTTTTTCAAAAAGCTTACGCGCATATGCGAGCGTCACCCTTTGTTCCGCATAACCCTCTATCCCGGTATATTGAATGGCCAGTCCTACCTGGTCGTTCCAGGGGAGAGGCAGATGAACAGCGCCGGAGATTTCCGTTAAGTCAATGCCTGATCTGCTGGCCGCTCCTACGGTCCATCCCCATTGATCCCTTGATGCCATCAAAGCCGGTAAGGCAATGACCGCCTCAGCATCCTTCGTCAGCAGTCCGATCTGACCATTGCCAAGATAGCCGGCACCAGTAAACATATAAGGACCGGATTGGCCCCGAGCCAGTGCAACGACAAACAAGGAAAATATGACGAGGCTGACGTATCTCATTTTAATAATGTACGCAATATCGGGATTCATGGGGATACTGTCAAACTGCATTTTCTCGTATTACTTTTGTTGCCTATGCAGGAGTTTAAGATTCCCACTCACAACAAGCGGTATCAGCGAAAGTCAGTATCGAGGTTTTTCTTTATGGCCATCCTGATCATCGGAGTTATCTTGTTTCTGATGTATGGGTTGAAGCAGATTGCTGAATTTTCCCAGGCGCCTGTATTAGCGGACAGTGGATATCATCCTGATCCGAAGGCAGGTACTGTCTACATTAAGCCGGGATTTAGTCTTTCCTACGTAGAGGAGTTTGAGTTGCCAGAGTGGGTATCTTATTCATTAACCGTGACTATGTTGAATAAACCTAAGTATGACCGGAATCAGGATTTTGAACCCGATCCGGCCATTCGGTCAGGTTCTGCGCACTACCGGGATTATAAAGGGAGTGGCTTCCGGCGCGGCCATCTTGTGCCATCTGCGGATATGGCATGGAACAAGGAAGCTATGGATGCTACTTTCCTGATGAGCAATATAGCGCCGATGCGGGAGGTGTTCAATAATGGTGTTTGGAATGAATTGGAACAAAATGTCAGGGATTGGGCTCGTAAATACGAATCGATCCAGGTGGTCACGGGACCATTACTTAAAAGCGAAAATGAAAGTATCGGGGATAATGAAGTCCTGGTGCCAAAATACTTTTATAAAGCAGTGTTTACCGCGCAGCAGCAGCAACCTCAAGTCGTTGCTTTTCTTATAGATCAAGATCAGGATGCTTTTGAAAACTTAAATGAATACGTAGTGAGCATTGATAGTCTGGAAAAGATCACCGGCATTGATTTCTTTGCCAATCTCTATGGAAATTGGGATACGGAAATTAAGCTGGAAAGAGAGAAATCGTTTGACGAAAATGTTTGGCCACTCAATGAAAGATGGTTAAAACAACGCATCGATGCAGAGGAAAGAGCTCGTTCATCCAACAATACACCTGAATAACATTTCGCCTGCCGTTCAGTGAGAGCGGTATCTAAGCATAAATTTTTGATAGCAGTAAGTGATCTGCAATGACAAGAGCCGACAAAGCTTCTACGATAGGCACCGCACGCGGCACCACGCAGGGATCATGCCTTCCTTTTCCTTCAAGCTCCACAGCTTCTCCATCCGTATCAAGCGTGGATTGATTCATCATCAAGGTGGAAACAGGCTTAAAGGCTACGTTAAAATAGATAGGCATGCCATTGCTGATACCCCCTTGTATGCCACCTGAATGATTTGTTTTGGTGATCATCCGTTCACCGTCCCTGGTCCAGATATCATTGTGTTCACTGCCTTTCATTCGTGCACCTGTAAATCCTGAACCATATTCAAATCCCTTGCACGCGTTGATGGTGAGCATAGCTTTGCCAAGTTCCGCATGCAGTTTGTTAAATACGGGTTCTCCAAGTCCGGGTGGACAACCATCGATCACACATGAAATCACACCACCAACAGTATCGCCTTCGGTTTTAATGGCCTGTATGTATTCAATCATTTTCTCCGCTACGACTTGGTCAGGACATCGAACAGCGTTTTCCTCTACACGAAGCCAGTCCATTAAATGATGTGGTGATTCTACTTTGATGGGTCCAACTGCAGTTACCCCTGCACGGATATTTATATTGTATGGTTGCAATATCAGTTTGGCGATGGCACCTGCCGCAACCCAGTTAGCGGTTTCCCTGGCGGAAGATCGGCCACCTCCGCGGTGGTCGCGCAGACCATATTTGTGATGGTAAGTAAAGTCAGCATGAGAGGGTCTGTACGCCGTCTGTATATGATCATAATCACTGCTCCGCGTATCCTGATTCAAAATGCTCAGCATGATAGGGGCGCCGGTAGTCTTTCCTTCGTATACTCCTGCGAGCAATTGGATTTGATCAGCCTCCTTTCTTGCCGTGGTCAAGGAGGATTGGCCGGGTTTGCGCCGGTCCATTTCCATTTGAATAAAGTCAATATCAATGACGACTCCGGCGGGACAACCGTCTATGATGACATACATCCCCGGACCATGCGATTCACCGGCAGTGGTCATAGTGAGGATGCGGCCGAAACTATTGGATGCCATCTGTTGTTGACTGATTCTTTTGGCGAAAGATAGTAGATTTTGCTTCTAACTTTGCGGTTCCATGAATACCCAGGTAGAGATCACTGCGTCAGCAGAAAATCAATTAGAATTTAATAAGGTTCGCGAATTGCTTGCCGGGTATGCCCGTGGAAGTGTGGGCAGGCATATGTGCCTCTCGCTTCATCCATCAGCGGATCTGCAGGAAGTGCAGTATCGCGTGGACCAGGTCTATGAATATGCGGAGATTTCGAACTTATCGACGCGGCCACAGCTTTCTGCTTATGAGGATATTAACCTGGCGCTTGAGCATTTGGCCATTGACGGATATGTACTCACACAGGAGGAGATACACGAGATCGGCCGGCAATTGGAGCAAGTGCAGGCTTTATTCAAATTCTTCTTAAAACAAGAAAACAGGAGGGATTTTCCAAATATATTCAACTGGACCTCTGCCTGTTCGGATCCGGCTTTATGGGTCAAGCTGATTCGTGCTTTGCTGGATGAAAAGGGTGACGTCAGACCCGATGCCTCCCCTGAACTCATTGCCATCGTCAAGTCAATGGAATCAGAGATGTCCAGACTCAATCGCGAGTTTGTCCGACTGATTTCGCGTTACAAGGCCGATGGATTTCTGACGGATACAGTTGAGTCTGTTCGTTCAGGCAGAAGGGTACTTTGTGTGCAGGTAGAACATAAGCGTAAAATCAAGGGCATTATCCATGATGAGTCCACTACAGGCAGAACGGTCTTTATCGAACCCGAACTCATCGTGGAGATCAATAATAACATCATTGAATTCGAGGGGGAGTATAAAAAGGAAATCTTTCGGTTATTGAAAGAGTTGTGTCATGCGCTTCGTCCTTATCAGCAGGATCTGGTAGCCATGGCCAAACTGATCCATCACTGGGACCTGATACAAAGTTTGTCCCTCTTAGGGATTAGTTATAGAGGACAGCGACCTAAACTTCAGGAACAGTTGACCCTTCATTTGATTCATGCCAGGCACCCTTTGCTTTACCTGAAGAATAAAGCCAGGCAAAAGGCAGTGGTCTCTTTTGATCTTGTGTTGCATCCTCCTAACCGTATGTTGATCCTGAGTGGTCCCAATGCAGGTGGAAAATCCATCCTGATGAAGGCCGTGGGCTTGATCCAGGTCATGGGGCAGTGTGGAATGCTTATTCCAGCGGATGGCGGATCAGTGATTGGCATGAGTAAAAGGATATGTGTTGATATCGGGGATCAGCAATCCATAGAGGAAGACTTATCCACGTATAGCAGCAGGTTGAAAAATATGAAGGAAACGCTTGATGCCGCGGATGAGACCACGATGATTCTGGTGGATGAATTTGGCTCCGGAACTGACCCCAAGATCGGTGGGGCCATAGCGGAAGCTATTCTTGATGCTTTAGTCAGCAGAAAGACATATGGTGTGCTAACCACTCACTATCCAAATATCAAGATGTATGCGCATCAGACCAAAGGCGTGGTCAATGGCGCTATGATCTTTGATAAGGAAAAAATCCAACCGACATACCAGTTGAAAATTGGGAAACCAGGGAGTTCATTTGCATTTGAGATTGCGGAGCGAACCGGTTTACCCGGAGACGTCATTGATTATGCGCGGAAACGGGCAGGCAGCCAGGCTATGGAATTGGAAGATCTAATCCATGACCTCGACGATAAAAACATACGTCTGCAGGCAGAACTTCGCCAGTTGCAGGACAAACAAAAGGATCTGGATAAACTGGTGGCTAATTATGAGCAACTTCGATTGGACCTGGAGATCAAACGTAAGCGGTTTAAAATTGAACAAAAGAAAGCTGACCTAAACGAAGTATCTCAATACAGCCAGGAGATGAACCGACTGCTGAAGGATTTGAAAAAGGAGAAAGATGCAGAGAAAGCAAAGGCGCAGATTGAGAAAATCAAATCACGTCAAGGTCAGGTCACTTCTGAGATTAAAAACCTGATCGAGGAGATCGCGGATGAGCCGGGAGCCAAGCGTGATTTTCTGGTGGGCGACCATGTTCGTTTGAGAAGCACCCAACAATTTGGTGTTGTGGAGCGCATAGAAAAAGACAGGGCCGTGGTGATCATTGGCCAAATGAAGATGACGCTTCCATTGGTGGAGTTAGTCGCTTCCAACCCTCCGGTTGAGGTGCAGCCTCACCGAAGCCTGAATGCCAGTTTGGGGGATTATTCCAAATTTGAAAATGAACTGGATATCAGGGGGATGCTGCCGGAAGAAGCAAGTATTTATCTGGATCGATTTATTGATGCGGCTTTTATGAGCAGTCGCGACAGTGTCCGGATCGTACATGGCAAGGGAACCGGTACGCTACGTAATCTGGTCGGCAGGGCCATGAAGAAATATCCGTTCAAAGAAATCAAGCATCCTGATAAAAAGGAGGGTGGGGACGGAGTGACTATTGGTGTATTATAAGTGCACCCATAGGCCGATCTCAACCGAACCAATCAAGGCGGCCCTCATACATATAATAAAACAATCCTCCAATGGCGAGCGGAGTCAGAATGGACACAATCATCAGCCCATAATACCATTTGGGAATGCGTGAAGGTTCGATCAGGTCCGCTACGGCTGCAATCAAGAGGACGACAAAAATGATCCCTGGAAAAATCAAAGTAAGATAGCTGGCCACATATTCATTCCACAACCAGATGCCTGAGTAAACGATAGCCTGGAGAAGGACCACAATGATCAGGTTGGTATGTGTTTCCGATCGGGTTTCGCTTTTCATGAATGGAAGGAACTAATTTTGTGCACAATATATTAAACACCTACATAGTTTATCTTTCCGGTATGATACACGCTTCGCGATATTTGTTTTTGTTCGTTCTGGGTTTAAATGCGACGGGGCTCATGGCCCAGACGCCTGAGGAGTTCGAAGCCAATTATGCCAAGCGGATCAAGATGGAAATGATCAATGGCGTCTATATCCCGGCGGACCTGGAGGATGCGTTTTCGGAATTGAACCGTTTGTCTGATCCTGCCGGGCTGATCCAGTTCAAAGCGGCACCCGAGGATTCCATCCGACGGAAACTTCATTTTGGATTGGGCAGATGGATCCTGGTCAATTGGGGACTGGAGGAAGGATCGCGAATCGCCCATTATATGAAGCAGCGAGGCGTATCTCATCCGGATGATATGGTAGAGGTTATCATTATCACCTGGCATCGCCGCCTTAATCAGCAACCTCTAAAATTTGAAGACGAAGTGGCGATGATTGAAAAACGTCAGGCGGAGGAAAAGGCTAAAAGAGATGCGCAAAAGGAAGTCATCATCCTTGAGAAGAGACCGCACAAAGAATAGATTTTAAACCACCTTGTCCGCGCAGTAAGAAGAAGCAAATGCATCTGGTTTGGCTTTGAAGACAAAGCCCATCCCCAGGATATATCCCATCGCTTCTCTCAAAGCTTCATTGGATTTAAAATGCGGATCTGTGTTTATGTCCGCGTGTACTTCAAGTGCAATATCATATTCATCCAGCAGGTCGCAAAGTTTATACGCCACATCAACAGATTTCCATACTTCTGTGATCATCCGTTCGCGAAGGCTGAATGGTTTGTCTGATTTCTCATTGCGGATATACATAAAGCCGCCTTTCTTTTCCCGCAGAAAAACAATGACGGTGGCGAACTCTGTGACTGTACCGCGCACCATAGAGTCAGTGCCAATACAAACCTTCAGCCGATAGCCATTGGCCACCTCCCGTTCAACAGTTTCACGCACTGCGTCAAGAATATCCTGATCTATTCTTTCTCCATTGAAGCGTCTCCAGATCATATAAAATAATTTTATTGATCGTGAATTTATGAAAATCAAAGGATAATTCGTAGCTCCTGGTTGTAAAGCGTCGGTAAAAGTTCTGTCACGCCCGGTTCCGGGAACCCAGGATGGCGCGGTCAGCTGACGTCCAGGCTGGCAAAATGCCAGCCCGTCAAATGGAATAATATTAATTCTGCAGGGCCAATACGTCCGTATTGTCGAACTCCCGGAAATCGACCTGGCTCAAGCCAGAGACTCCCTGTTCCTCCATATACACCCCGTAGATAGTATCCACGGCAGCCATCGTTGTCTTATTGTGGGTGACAATGATAAACTGTGACTGGGCGGAGAATTTCTTAATGATCCGGTTGAACTTCTGGATGTTGGCATCATCGAGCGGAGCATCGACTTCGTCAAATACGCAGAACGGCGCTGGTTTCATCAGGTACAGCGCAAAGAGCAATGCAATCGCGGTAAGGGTTTTTTCTCCTCCGGATAATTGCGAAAGCGATTTTGGCCGCTTGCCTTTTGGCTTGGCAATGATATCGATCTCGGATTCGAGTGGATCATCCGGATTGATCAATACGAGATCACAGGTATCATCATCCGTAAACAAGCTCCGGAATACTTCGATAAAGTTTTCCCGCACTTTATCGAACGACTCAAGAAACTGACCTGTCGCCGTGCTTTCTATTTCACTGATCGTCGTCAATAATGATTCCTTAGCCGTCAGCACATCCTGGCGCTGGTTGTTGATATTGTCATAACGGGTTTTGATTTCCTCATGCGCTTCAATAGCCATTGGATTGATTTCCCCGTAGTTTTCAAGTCTGTTGCGCAGCCGCTGCACCTTAGCCTCTAACTCATCAAGAGGCATATTTTCATTGAGATGTTCTGCGGTAATGTCCTCCAGTCGAACCCCAAACTCCACTTCCATTCGCTCGGAAATCGCGATCAATCTGAACTTAAGCTGGTTGTGCTGATCTTTTAACTCGTTAATCAGGTATTGCTGCACACCACGCTGCTTTTCAACGGTCTTGATTTTATCGTCAGCCATAGAAATTTCATTCCGCTGCTGATAATAGTTTTGTTCGGCCTCCGTCAGGTGCGTTTCCTTGATCTTTTTATCCTGGTACATTTGATGCAGCGATTCTCCTATATGCTGCACGCTATTTTGCATGGACTCCAACTCTCTGGATTCAGATTCTATCTGCAGGATATGTTGTTCGTTGGTCTGTCGCAATTGGTCGTTCTGATCGGTATGGTACTTAAGTTCCCGGCTTATGCTTTCCAGTTTATTGGACAGGTGAATCTCCTGGAGCTTAAGCTCGTTAGTTCTGTTCTCTGCCTCGTTTAATTGCCGTTGAATCGCCTGGTATTGTTCTTCCGACTGTTCAATAGATTGCGCATATTCCCTGAACTTTGATTTTTTCTCATCAAGTTCAACTGACGATTGCTGCACCTTGGCATCAATTTCCCGAAGGGATTCAAGGTTTGAATCTTTACGTGTCCTTGAATCATTCATTCTTTCCGCGACATGGCCGAGGCGGGAATTTAATTCCGCCCAGGATTGCATCAGGTTAACAGATTGAGCGCGCAGGGACTGTAATTCCTTACTGACATCTATGGCCTGTAAAGCGGCCAGTTGTTGCTGTGTCTGCTGGACTTTGGTTTGAAACTGATGCCAGGTCTGTCGCAGTTCGAGGATTTCCTGTTCAAGGTGTTCAAGGTGCTTTTTACGGCCGAGTTTCTTTCCTTCAAACAAGCCTACGCTACCGCCTGTGAGTTGTCCGGCCCTTCTGATCATCTGCGCTTGCTTATCCACCACGGTCAGTCCGTTCAATTCATGATCAGGCATATGCAATTCCAATGGCGAGCCATCAGAAACGTAAACATTGTGCAGCAGATGTCTTACGAGGACTTCATACCCGGCTTCAATTTCGATATGATGGAGTAGGGGAGATAATCCTGGCCGGCTATCTGTAGCGGGAGCTTGATCGTATGCCGAGAGGATGAAGAAATTGGCGCGACCCTTTTGCGCAAAACTCAGGAGTTTTACCGCACGTGAAGCTTCATCCCAGGTTTTAACGACGTAGTAATTGAGGTAAGGTTCGAGGATTTGCTCAACAATCACGCGGTGCACCTGATCACAATAGATGACGTCAGAAAGCAGCGGAGCGGTAACGTTCCAATCCTGGGCTTTATTCAGAAACTTAATGGACTCCGGAAAACCTTCCAGGTTGGAGATCATGTCCTTGAGCAAATCCGCCTCATGGGTGCGGGCATCCAGTGTCCGTTGGGTCTGACGGAGTTGGTCTTGTTCTGACGATAGGGCAATTTCCAATTCACGAATATTCCGCAACCGAAGGAGCTCTTTTTCCTCCAGCGCGGACAAGGCTGCCGCGGCAACCTCCTTGCGCTCTCCTTCTGTCTTTAATTGTTGTTGCAGCGATGCGGATTCTTCTTCAAAACGCTGATAATCATCTGCGAGAATCCGATTCTCATTTCGGATGATATCCGCGTTGTTGAGCCACACCGCTATATTCTTTTCAAGGTCGAAGACTTCCTTCTCAAATTGCTGTTGCAAGTGATTCGCGGCTTCACGATTTTCAACCATTTCCTGGTATTGACGTTGCACGTCATCACGTGAGCACTGCGATTCCTGCAGAATAACCTGATGTTGCGCGAGTATGTTTTGATGCTCGCTATGTTGCCCATGCAGGACTGCGATTTCTTCTTGCAGTCTGGCCAGGCGCTCGCCTGCTTTGGCGATCTGCATTTCCAGGTTCTGCTTATTCTGGCCGATGAAATTGATCTTTTGTTCAGCCAGGTTCTTTTCATTTTCCAGCCCTCTGATCCGGGCGACCAACTCATTGAGTTCCTTTTGGTATGCGCTCACAGATTGTTCATCGCCGAGATGATCCTTCTTGAGACGCTCCAGGTCGGCGTGCAGCACATTGAGATCAGCTTCAATGCGGTTGTATTGGTCCGTTTCCTCCTCAATTCTTTTCTCGGCATGGGCAAACTGATCCCGCAACTCGGCATTATTTCTTCCGCCTAAAGTCAGGCTCAGGGTTTTGTATTCCTTTTTAAGTTCAAAGAACTTCGCCGTACGTTTGGCCTGTTTCTCCAGGGACTCCAGGTTGGTCTGGATTTCCTTGAGGATATCATCGATACGTGTCAGGTCTTCACTCGTCAGTTTGAGCTTAAGCATGGTTTCATGCTTGCGCTTTTTGTATTTGGACACGCCCGCGGCTTGTTCAAACATGCGGCGGCGGGCATTGTCTTTGTCATAGAGGATATCATCGACCATACCGAGGGCAATGATCGCATAGGAATTTGAACCGATGCCCGTGTCAATCAGCAGCGATTGAATATCCTTCAGTCTGCAGGTGACCCCATTCAGTTTATACTCGCTTTCTCCGCTCCTGTAGAGGTGCCTGGAGATGACGACTTCGTGATATTCCGATGGGAGCAGACCAAGATTATTATCAAAGGTGATAGCTACCTGGGCGACTGGCGCCGGTTTGCGCTTTTTGGTGCCATTAAAAATGACATCCCCCATGTTTTCGAGGCGAAGTTCTTTACCCTTCTGTTCACCAAGTACCCACCGGACGGCATCTACGACATTGGATTTACCTGATCCATTAGGACCGACAATGCCGATGACATCCTCATCGAAATGAATGACCGTATCGTTGGCGAAACTTTTAAATCCCTTTAATTCCAGACTCTTCAGACGCATCGGCCAAAGATAGGATTTTCGTCTATAAGAAGTTTTCCTATATGTTGAATATCAACATATTAGGATAAATTTCCATTTGTTGCCGTTTGTTCTCCAAACTATTGACTGGAAGCCGCTTTCTTCATTTTATCTGAAATTTCTGCCCCCAGGTACCCCTCAATCAGGAAATGGACCCCATAGATCACCGGCGTGAGTAAAATGGCCATGGTGAACTTGTACATATAATTTACCACGCCAATGGCGAGCACTCTCACCAGGTCCCAATCTGATCCGATATAAAACGCAATGATGAGTACGACAAAACTGTCAATAAACTGGGAAACCAGGGTCGAACCCGTTGCCCGAAGCCAAATCTTCTTCTCCCCTGTGACCTTTCGGATCTTATGGAAAACGATCACATCCACAAACTGTCCGATTAAAAAAGCGATCACTGAGCCGGCGATGATCCACAATCCCTGGCCAAAGATCCTGGAAAAGGCCAGGTTCATATCAGGAAGACTCTGAGAAGCATCCTCACGCACTCCACTGACGGATTGCCACCAATCATTTGACGGCGTTTTAATGGCCAGAAAAGCCATGATAAAGGCATAAATGATCAAACCTACGGTGAGCCAGGACAGAAACCGTACACCTTTACGGCCATAGTATTCATTGATAATATCGGTCATGACAAAGACGACCGGCCAGAGAAGCACCCCTGCGGTCAGATTAAAACCAAGGTCATGGACGCCAAAAAGGCTCATAGCCAATGGCGCGATCCCCAGGAGTTTTTCAAGGGAAAAGATCTTGATCCCGATAAATTCGGCAAGCATCGCGTTAGCAATGAAGAATCCTCCCAGGATAATAAAGAGCCTCGTGGGTTTGGCGGAAAGAATGGTGGATATCATAACTTACAGTGCTGAAAGATACCAAAGACCATATTAAATACGGAATCATCATGTTTGTTTTATCCGGGCGGCCAACCATACAGACGATTTTATGGAGTGGCTTGTCCATATTATTCCTGAACCTGAATGCACAGCCTTCACCGGCCACCCGACTCGGAAGAGAGATCAATGAAATAATACAGCATGAACAACCCATAAACTTTGAGGTGGTACCGGGAGCTTTGATTGGCATTTATATTGGGGACAGTACCTATGTATTTTCTGTGGGCCAGGCTCCTGAAAAGAACGCCATTTTTGAATTGGGAAGTCTGACCAAGCCCGTTGTGGCCTACCTCGCCAGTCGCATTCAAGCGGATCAACATATTAATATTGAAGAATCGATTTGTTATTTTCTTCCGGATACGTTGTGTCAGGGAAAATGGCAGCAAGTGACGCTTGGCCAGTTGTTACAACACAGTTGTGGACTGCCAAAAGTCACTCCTCAAATGGCCAAAGTGGAAGATAAAATCAGCGATCCGTATGCGGCGTATGAAATAGCAGACCTGGCTATGGATGTAGATCAGCTCACTCCTGTTCCGGGGCAATACAGTTATGCCCACTTAAACTATATGATTTTGCACTGGCTTTTTGAGTACACAGGAGGAGTGGAAATGGCCAGAAAAAAATACCTTGAAGAAACATGGGGGTTACATTCCATGCGTTATGAAGTGCCGGATTCAGCGATCACAGCGGGCCATGGGATGAATGGCGCACAGCGCCTGCCATGGCATACAAAAGCGATGGCTCCGGCCATTGGATTGAAATCAAACATTACGGATATGCTTCAGTTTGTGCGGAGCATAGCAGCACTGGAGGCGATGCCGGATCTAACTAAAACATTGAAGCGGGATTTGAATGCGAAAGCTAAAAAGGATATCTATCAGACACACCTGGGTTGGTTTTTAGTGCCCAATGGAAACGAGCTGATGTGCTTTCATACAGGACACACGGGAGGTCACCATACAAGTGTAGCATTTCTTCCAAAAAGAAAGGTCGGTGTGGCAGTGTTTTCAAACGGAGCGGCCGGATCATCCGATCTGTCGATCAGGTTGCTCGATATGATCTGGAGAGCGAAGAAGTGAAACGTGAGACGTGAGTTGTGAGACGTGAGTTGTGAATGGTGAGTTGTGAGATGATCTATACGTTGCGTCTCTGCGTCTTTGCGCGAGAAATGAATTGTGAGTATTGAGCAGTGAGCAAAGAGTTTTAATTTTTAAACTGCGTCTCTGCGTCTCTGCGCGAGAAATGAGTCGTGAATCGTGAGTTGTGAATGGTGAGTTGTGAATGGTGAGTAATGAGTTTGGAGGATTAGATTTAGAGGAGCGAGAAAAGACAGGATATTCAGGATCATCATATTCCAATTGGGTACCCCCTTTAGGGGGCGGAGGGGGTAAAAGAGTGATCAACTGAAAGATCAAGGATTTATATTTGCAACATGGTACCAGACCCATTAAAAGATTTGGCTCAGCTCAAAAACCTCTTTCCTGATATGGAGGAATATGTAGCCCCCGCAGGAGAGAAAACAGAGGAGCAGTCCACACCTTCCATTTCAGAAAAGGAAAAGGCCGCCATGAGGTTGTATGTGTCCAGGGATAAGAAACAACGTGCAGGTAAAACAGTCACGCTGGTGGAAGGATTTGAAGGGCCGGCAGAAGTATTGAATCATTTGTTTTCCACCCTTAAATCACTCTGCGCTACAGGTGGAAGTTTGAAGGACGGTGTAATCATGATTCAGGGGGATCATCTGAAAAAAGTGATGACGTTCCTGACCACTGGCGGGTATAAACAAACAAAACAAAAAGGTGGATAAAAGAAAAGGGGCATCGACCGATGCCCCTTTTCTTTTTATTGGTGAATGGCCCTGAGGACCGTGGTAGTGTTTTGTTCTCTGATCATGATCAGAATCATCCCTTGAGGAAGATCATTTCCATTGATGGTCTTGACAGCCTGACCTGAGGAGAAGCCCCAGTCTTCACTGCTGATGATACGTCCATGAAGGTCATAGAGCGTTACCCTTGCAGATCCGTCATACAGCGGTTTTCCGAAAACAGAGAAGTCGTCTTTGAAAGGACTTGGTCGTACTTCCCACTGATGCAGATTTACGTCTGGTCCGGTGGTGCTTGTGATCTCAATGGTCACCCATACAGAAGTTGTATCTGATCCGCATTGATTGTAGACGATCAGGGAAATCTGGTATTGACCAGAGGTGTTGTATTCAACTGTTGGATTCAGGCTGTTGTCCGTACGGCCATCGCCAAAGTCCCAACGTAAGCTGTCATAATCAAGCCCCTGATATTCCAAAGCAACCACGTTTTCAGTCTGTTGGTAAGCGAAGTTGGCATCAGGTACGCCACCCACCTGGATCAGACCGGCGAGCAGCAATGCATCTGTACCATTTGTATTTGACACCTCCAGCGAAACATTATATACGCCAGGTATCAAATAAGTCACCGTCGGATTCTGTTGCGTTGATGATGCAGGTTCACCTCCTTCAAATGTCCATAACCATGATGTTGGATTATTTTGGGACTGATCAATAAATTGAACTTCAAAAGGAGCACAGCCGGTATGGTCGCTATAGCCGAAGAACGCATTCGGAACGGTCGACAATTCAATGGTGATTTCACTGGTGTCATTACCGCAGGAATTTGTGGCGATAAGGGTGACGGTATATGTGCCGAATGAACCGTACGTATGTACCGGATCCTGGTCGGTAGAGGTTCCACCGTCACCAAACATCCAGAAATAGCTTGCAGCTCCGGTGCTTTCATTATCGAACGTCACTGTTGTTTCGTTGGTGGCCAAAAGAAACGAAGCATCCGGTGCATCGCCTATGGAAATGAAATCGGTTGTGGTTGTGGTATCAGATCCGCCACCTGAGAAGGCGATCAACGTCACAGTGTAATTTCCTGCAGTTGAATAAGTCACAATAGGATCCTCCAAAGTGGAAGAGGAAGGATTACCGCCCGGGAAGGACCAGGCAAAAGATGTTGCATTAGGACTACTCTGATTGGTAAATTGAACACTTACAGGAACACAGGTTCCTGATGGTTGGAAAGAAAATCCGGCTTGCGGTGGGGTCTGAACAGAGACCTGTGCAGTAGTGGTGTCATTGCCACAAATGCCAAACGACACCAGGGTTACGGTATATATACCATCTGCCGCATAAGTATGTACAGGACTATCCTCCGTACTTGTACCGCCGTCACCAAACGTCCAGGAAGATCCAGTATCATTTGTGGATTGATTGGTAAACGTGGCCTGGTTTCCGTTCACACCAAAATTAAAGTCGCCTTCCGTTGGGAATTCAACTTCAATGTAGTCGGTTAAAAGAAGTACATCAGTACCTGTACCATTGGTCACGGTAAGTTGTACATCAAAAAGGCCCGGAGTAGAATAGGTGACCACAGGATTTTGCTGTGAACTCGTGCCCGGAGACCCGCCCTCAAAGATCCAGGCATAGGTGATCGGGTCGCCTCCTGATTGATCCGTAAATTGAACTACTAACGGAGAGCAACCGTATTGCGTGCTTGAACCGAATAAGGCTTCAGGTGCCCCGGTAACCTCGATGATCAATTGATACACATCTGATCCGCAATCATTTGTTACGGTTAGCGTTACATTATAGGTTCCACCATTTTCATACGCATGGGATGGATTGGGCAGGCTGCTGGAAAATCCATCGCCAAAGTTCCATGAGAAAATATCCCCTTCACTGCCGGATGAATTAAAATTGACCTGAAGTCCGTTGGTGGTATAATTAAATACCGCTTCAGGTTGAGGGAAAACAGTGATATAGTTAAACAGGGTATAGGAGTCCTCTCCGGCCTGATTGGTGACGGTCAGCGTTACGTTATACGTTCCGGGGTTTTCATAGACTACAGTCGGTTCGAAAGCAAAGGAAGATGAGGGAGAGCCCCCTGGAAATTCCCACTCAAAAAACTGAGCATTTTCAGAAGACAGGTTTACAAAATCAACTTCAAAGGGCACACATCCTTCAGTAGGGGTGGCATAGAAGTCAGCCAGGGGCGCAGTGATAATTTCAATCACAACAGAATACTCATCTGTTCCGCATTCATTGGTAACGGTTAAGGTTACGGTATATTCTCCATCTTCATCATACACATGAATTGGATTTGTCAACGTGGATGTGCCACCATCGCCGAATTCCCAGAAATAGCTGGTACCACCGGCACTCTGATTTTCGAAATCAACAGTGAAATCATCAATCAAATAATCAAAGTCAGCGAAAGGTGTTTCTGAAACCGTAATGAAATTGGTGAAGGTTTCTGTATCAGATCCCACAATATTCGTAACGGTCAAGGTTACATTGAAGGTGCCAGCGGAATTGTAGGTAACGACTGGGTTTTGATTGGTACTCGTGCCGGGTGTTCCCCCTTCAAATGTCCATTGCCATGATGTTGGGTTATTCAGGCTCTGATCATCAAACTGAACCACAAGCGGGGTACATCCTTCGGTCGGATCAGCATCAAAATCTGCGATAGGAGGTTGTGGGACACCGCATGCTGCAAGGCAATTAATGGAGTTTATGTAGTTATTGATTTCATTAATAGACTGGGAGGACCAGCTATTGGAACTATTGACCGATGGCGCCATGATGGTATTCGAACCAGGGGCGTCGTGGTTAGCGCCGAAGTTGTGCCCCAATTCATGCGCCTGCAGTACTCTCAGCCAATCGGAGTTCGAAGAAAAATCTTCCAGAACGTTGTACCTGTTGCTGGTGCAAACTGCATTTAGCCAGGCAAGGCCTATAGTTTGTCCGTTAAAATTGCGTGCACTCCATAAACTCGCTACATCATGCGTATTTGAAAAACCGGAAGGTCCCCAATCAGAGAAATCATTAAGCAAAGCATTGGGGTCAGTGCTGCTGGTCCACGGATCCGTAGACTCGCTGACGGCAACGTAAATCTCAACGATATCGAATTCAAGGTCATCGTTGAATTCAAAATCATAATTGGTTTGCACGTTGTTGATAACGGCCATATTGTGATCCTCTACCTCGGAGACGCTTCCATATTTGTTAAACATCAGTACGTCATCCGCCAGGGCGATTTGTACCACCTTGCAGGCTCTGATTCCATTGCCTTGTTCAACTGGCTCATGATGGTCCTCTTCCGGATTAGACTCAAAAGTCAATCCCGGGCTGACGCCACACATATCATCTGTCAGTTCTTTACGATTGTCACTGGACCAATAGATGACAAATTGATTTTTAGGCGCTCCGGGCACGATGTTTCGGACGGGCTCAATATTGAGCATGTCATGGGCCTGGATGATTACCGCGTTGAAAAAATCCTCATCGCATGTGACGCGGACACTGTAGTGCCCATCACGGGTATACCCAAAGTATGTTTTGTTGGGTGACCGGGGGTACTCCACCACGCCCTCGGCGGTCATAGCCCGAAGTTTATAGTGAGGAGCCCGGATGTCATGCGCCAGCAGGTTAAAGCTAAAGGAGCGATCATCCACTTCGAGGTTCAATTCCTGGAAATATTCCTGTGAACGCAGCATTTTGGAGATATCCTCCGTATTGAGGGTAGCTACCGTGTAGCTTTCAAATTGCTGGTCCAGTAGTACCTTTTGATCATCGCTGGCCCGGAGACTTTTAAAGCGAATCGCATCCTGGGCGTCCAGGACGGTGAAAGGAAGGAAGCAAAGAAGCGAGAAAAGGAGGGGTGTACTCAGTAATTTTTTGTTCATACCTCGTTTAGGTTTACGACAACAAAAGGCGTTTAGAATCGGTTAATTCTGAATTAGTTCTCGTTGGATGTGGTGGGGAATTAAGGGCACAAAATAAGATTATTTTAAGCTTACTCCATTTAGAATAGAGAAAAAAACCATCATTTTGTACCCGAATTCCACCGTTTTTAGCATAAAATATTTAAACCATGACCCATTTTCGAATAATGTTTGCCCTCATCCTTTGCCTTGGTCTGGCAGGAATCGCCCAATCGCAAACCACCGGGAAGAAGAAATTCGTCAAACCAGGTACTGAAGAAGTTAAAAAAGAAGAACCCAAAAAGGAGACCGGGTCTGGCGGAGCCAAATCAGACGAGGTGTCTAAATTTGGATACGGGGTCAATATCGGCAACCTGTACTTTCAGACGTATTCATTCCAGATTGGGCTGGACCCGAATGTAGCCTATCGCCTGGCGGACAATTTTGCCGTAGGCTTTATGCTCAAGCTCAACTACTATTATGAGAAACTCACCCCTTACGGTATCAGTGCAAAGTATTCCGGTTGGGATTTTGGACCTACCGTCTTCACGCGTTGGAAGCCGCTCATGAAAGTTGAAAATGCCACTCCATTTATGCAAGGCATTTTTGTCCAGGCCGAATACGAACGGGCCTTTATCAGCAGACCAACGGATGAATTCGGTAACATTAGTATTGAGGGTGATAAAGTGATTCCCTTTAAGGACAAGGAAAACTACCTTTATATCGGTGCGGGATTTGCCAGCGGTTACCCGTTCAGTAGCTTTATTTCATTTCATTACAATGTCATAGATGATATTGAACTCAGCCGAGCACCATTCACCTACAGAATAGGATTTACCTGGAATTATTAATCAAAATCTGAAGTCCAGATTTACAAGGAAGTATCTGCCCGCCTGAGGAAAGTATCCCTTCTGATGGTACAAGTCGCCTCCCTCATTGCCAGCATAGGGATCGTCAGGAACAGGATTATATCCAGGACTGGAAAATCTGTAGATCCAACCATTTGACTCGTAGGATTCATCCAGGATATTTCTGGCCAGGACACTTAACCCAATTTCTTTTCCCAAACGATTAAACAAGCGCCAGCGGATACCTACATCAGTAGTAAAGTATGCATCCAGCAGCGAGGCATCTCTTGATGTATTGTCAACATATTGTTTCCCTACATACATTCCCGAGAGATCAAACGTCAACTCATCTTTCGTCGTCGAAATAAGGGTATAGCTTGCGCGAATGCCCGAAATCAATTCCGGTGAAAATGCAAGGTGGGTATTTTGATGTTCCACAGCCTGCTGCGTACCATCGGCCCAATTGTCTATGTACTCAGTAAACGCGTTGATTCTGTTTTGACTGAATGTTCCATATGCAGTGAGCTGTAAGTCCTTGAGCGGATTGAAGCCAAGATTCAGTTCCACGCCCAATCTGTGGCTCTTGTCTACATTCACGCGGGTATAGGCTCCGACATCATTGAGTTGTCCTGTGGGTACCAGTTGATCTTTATACATCATGGCATACCCGGTCATCTCCAAACTTAATTTTCCCTTCTGATGCCTTAAGCCAATTTCAGTATCCCAGAGTTGTTCAGCATCAGGACGGCTCAGCGGTGTAGACTGCGTATAATCATCCCTGTTAGGTTCTTTGTGTACCAGCCCTGTCAAGCCATATAAGGAAACTGACTCACTGAGCGTGTATCTCAACCCGATTTTGGGATTAAAGAATTTAAGACTCACTTCCTGATCAGTCAGTACACCTTGCGGGTCTGGTCCTTCAAAGGAATAGCGTATCCATCGTCCCTGAAGATCAACCGTCAGATCAAATTGATCAGTAATTTTATTGTTGCTTCTGGCAAAAACATTCCAATCCGTTTTTAAGGCATCATTGTCATAATAAGAATCCGCGTAATCATCCGGGGCCTCATTTTCCGTCCAAATGATTTCTCCAAAATGCTGGCCTTGATATCGCGTCCACGCACCTCCGGCAACAAAATATCTTTCTCCGGGGGTACCAATGTGAAGAGATGACGTAAAGCCGTAATAGTTGTTGTCCAGCCAGCGTTGACGCACCAGATCGGAAGGTTCAGGATAGCCACTGATACCATAATCTTCCAACTGCTGATCGGCCTTGTATTGTTCAAAATATCCTTTCCCATGCGTGAGAAACAATGCCGTATTCCACCGTGCGAAAGGAGTCACTGCCTGGTCCAGGTGCAACTGCAGATGTCCTTGCTGATAGTCGTCTACTTCATTGTCATAAGGGGTGCCAGGTTTTTCAGTTCCTGCTGAATTGTATGTGCGCAGTTCAGGATCATTGACATATTGTTCAGGTACGCCATTCCATGCCTGGTAAGTCAATTCATTGCCATAGGCATACATCAACCGGATATGGGTTTCATCATGATGATAGCCGGCGGCACCGTAAACAGAATATAGTTTGCTTGAAGCCCTGTCAATATATCCATCTGAAGAAAGATAGCTGGCTCTTCCATCAAATGTATATCTGCCATTGAGGAGGCCTGTACCACCGGATACAGTTGCTCTTCTGGTATTGAAACTTCCGCCGCTAAATTTAAGCAGAGCATAGGGTTCGTAATGGAAGCCTAAAGTATTGATATGGACACCAGCCCCAAGATCACCAGTCCCCGGTTGACTCCATCCAAGTCCGCGTTGAATCTGAATGTTTGTGGTGGAACTGGCGAGATCAGGCAGGTCGACCCAAAACACATTGTGGGATTCCGCATCATTGACAGGAATACCATTGAGCGTCACATTGATTCTTGTGGGGTCCGTTCCTCTGATGCGCATTCCAGTGTATCCGATGCCTTGCCCGGCATCAGAGGTGGTCACAAGTGAGGGTGTGCCTTCAAGAATATAAGGCATGTCCTGGCCAAAGTCTTTCTTTTGAATTTCTGCGGCCGTCATGTTGTCGTGCGTTACCGGCTCCTTATCTCCGGCTTTATTCGCGACTACACTGATCTCATCTATTTTAATATTTCGCGGCACATGCAAAGTGATATCTATACTGCCCCTTAATTCTATTTTTTTTCGGCGCATACCATACGTGGTGATGAGCACCAATTCATAGGAACCGGCTTTTAAATTTTCAAAACGAAACACACCACGATCTGTGCAGGTCTGTTGCGTGAAGTAGTCTTTGCCCCTTAGCTCTGCAGTAGCATGCGCGTAAGGTTGTTCCTGGTCGTCCAATCCGCGACCGAGAATATAATATTGTGCTGATGCATAGGAGCTCAGCCACAGGAGGCTTAAAGCCAGCAAATACCTGGTCCGGCCAGGAGGGAGTAAAGCAAGCATAACTTGAAAATAAGCGGTTTCATGATCCAGCCTTTCCCTTTCCGGCATTACCCGGACAGGTTCAATGGGTTTGATCTCAGCCTGTATTTTAAGGCACCCCACATGAAAAGAAAGTCCTCAAATATAAGGCAAATTCTGAATACCCTTTTCAGAGCGCCCCCGCTAGGGTTTCCCTCCCTATATTTGCCCCTTCAATACTAACTATTTAATAAACGCAATATGAAATATAATGTCATCGTGGTAGGAAGTGGTCCGGGAGGATATGTGGCGGCGATCAGAGCCAGCCAATTGGGACTCAAAACCGCCATCGTGGAAAAGGAATCATTGGGAGGTATTTGCCTCAACTGGGGTTGTATTCCAACCAAAGCCCTGATAAAAAGCGCCGAAGTGTTTAACTATCTCTCTCATGCCAAAGACTATGGCATCACGGTCAGTGAAGCCACAGCCAATCTGGATGAGGTGATCAAACGATCCAGGGGCGTTGCGGAAGGGATGAGCAAGGGCGTCCAATTCCTGATGAAGAAGAATAAAATTGATGTCATCATGGGGACCGGCAAATTGGCCCGAGGTAAAAAGGTGGACGTGACAGATGAGAAGGGAGCGGTGACATCCTACGAAGCAGATCATATCATTCTGGCTACAGGAGCACGTGCCAAACCATTGCCGAATATCCCGATCGATGGAGAAAAAGTCGTGGATTACCGCAAAGCAATGGTGCCTTCAAAACTACCAAAAGAACTGGTGGTGATCGGCGCAGGAGCTATTGGTGTCGAATTTGCTTATTTCTACAACGCCATGGGTTCAAAGGTGACCGTGATCGAGTTTCTCGAACAAGGTTTAGTACCTCGCGAAGATCCGGAAGTGACTAAAGAGCTTGCACGACATTTTACCAGGTCAGGAATCACGGTCATGGGAAACACTGCTGTTGAAAAAGTGGATACCTCCGGCAAGACGATCATCGTTACAGCAAAAGATCGGAAGACCGGAAATGTAACAGAGATCAAATGTGATCTCGTGCTTTCCGCTGCAGGCGTAACATCCAATATTGAGAACATAGGTCTGGAAACGCTTGGCATCAAGACAGACAAAGGCAAGGTCGTGGTCAACCAGTGGTATGAGACCAATGTGAGTGGGATCTATGCTATCGGCGATATTACTGAAGGTCCGGCTCTCGCCCACGTTGCTTCTGCGGAGGGCATTATTTGTGTGGAAAAAATTGCCGGACATCATCCACAACCGCTGGATTATGCCAATATTCCTTCCTGTACCTACTGTCAGCCGGAAGTAGCCTCTGTGGGCATGACAGAACAACAAGCCAAGGACGCCGGGTTCGAACTTAAAGTGGGTAAGTTTCCATTTACAGCCAGTGGTAAGGCGAAAGCCGCAGGACATCCTGAAGGTTTTGTCAAATTGATCTTCGATGCCAAATACGGTGAGATTCTCGGCGCGCATATGATTGGACACGGCGTAACGGATATGATCGCAGAAATCGTGCTGGCCCGTAAGCTGGAATCCACAGGAATGGAACTCGTGAAAACAGTACATCCGCACCCCACGATGAGTGAAGCAGTCATGGAAGCCGCTGCGGCCGCTTATGGCGAGGTGATCCATCTCTAATGACAACCGGCATGACAAAAGGCAGACGACCACTTATTCTTGTGACCAACGACGACGGCATGTTTGCGCCCGGGATCAAGCGATTGGTTGAAATCTCCCGTGAGATGGGCGAAGTGATTGTGGTGGCGCCAAATTCTCCGCAATCCGCAAAAGGTCATGCCGTCACCCTGGCCGACCCCATCCGACTCAATCCCGTAAATGTCTTCGAGGGTATTGAAGCGTATGAATGTTCCGGTACACCGGTGGATTGTGTAAAACTCGCTAAGAACATCCTGCTTAAAAACAGGAAGATTGATTTGTGCGTATCCGGCATCAATCACGGTTCCAATGCTTCCATCAATATACTGTATAGCGGAACGATATCTGCGGCGATGGAAGCTTCAATTGAAGGCATAGAGTCCATTGGTTTTAGCCTGGAAGATTATGCATTGAATGCGGATTTTAATCCGGCGACGCCATGGATCAGATCCATCATGGAAAATGTGTTGAGTAATGGGATGCCCGGAACCAAATTGCTCAATGTCAATATACCACATCCATCCCTCGGTCCGATTCAAGGCATGAGGATTTGTCGTCAGGCAGAAGGACGCTGGGAAGAAGAGTTTGTAGAGGGCGTTGATCCGAGAGGACAAAAGTTTTATTGGCTGACCGGCAACTTCAATACCCATGACACTGGTGAGGGAACAGACATTCATGCGCTTCGCGAAGGATATATTTCCATTGTTCCTTCATTGCACGATCTGACGCAACATCGCGCGATTCCTCAACTCAAGGGACTTGAAAGCATAAACCCACACGCATGACATCATTTTTCAAAAGAGACTCGGTTTGGGTGGGCATGACCCTTGGTCTTGTTGCCCCCTTGATCGTGTATGGTCTTTTACTTTTGCTCTATACCTTTCTTGACAGCATTGGGTTTTTCAGTGATTATGGATTTGCGGAGGATTTTCGCACAAGAACCCTGGCGTTGATTGCCATCTGCACGAATCTGGTGATCATGCAATCGTACAGGAAATCGCACAGGCATCATGAAACCATCAGAGGCATCTTGATTGCGAGTATGATTCTCGTGGGTGCCTGGTTCTGGAAGTTTGGCATTAAAATGCTGAAGTTTTGAAGTACTTCATTCTTGCCGGTGAAGCCAGCGGAGATAAACAAGCTGCCTTGTTATGCCAGGCATTGATGAGCCATGATCCTGCGGCATCGATCATAGGGTGGGGTGGTGAAGCGATGAGTGCGACCGGTGCCCGAATCACAAAGCATTATCACGAGTTGGCATTCATGGGGTTTGTGGAAGTGGTCAAACATCTTCCTGCCATCATGCGAAATTTCAGCACCGCCAAAAAGGAGATTCTTGAATGGCAACCCGATGCGCTGATCCTTGTGGATTATCCTGGATTCAATCTGCGGATGGCAAAATGGGCGCTAAAGCATAAGATCAAAGTCTATTATTACATTTCTCCACAATTGTGGGCCTGGCATACATCAAGGGTCAATACGATCCGGAAGGCGATACGCAGGATGTTTGTCATTCTTCCATTTGAGCCTGATTTTTACAAACAATTCGGAATGGATGTGACGTATATCGGGCATCCACTGGCGATGGAAGTGGCAAAGGATACATCATATCATTACGAACCAGAGAAAGGACGAATAGCATTGTTGCCCGGCAGCCGCAGACATGAAGTAGATCGTATCCTGCCGGAAATGGCGCGGTTAATTGAACATCTTCCTTTACTTTCTTTTACGATTGTTGCCGTTCCACATTTACCCATCTCCTTGTATGATCAATGGGTAGGGCATTTGCCAAATGCTGAAGTGATGATTGGAAATATGAAGCAAGTGCTCAGTCGGAGTGAGGCGGCCATTGTGACCTCAGGGACCGCCACGCTGGAGACGGCATTGCTTGGTGTGCCGCAGATCGTGGTGTACAAAGGCACCAGGGTATCCTATCTCATCGCGAAGCAATTAATTAAGGTTAAATATATTTCACTTGTCAATCTGATCGCGGATCAGCCACTGGTACCTGAGTTGATCCAGGAGGAATGCAATTCAATCCAGATGCAACGTCATCTTGAGATACTGCTTACAACCGGAAATGCAGACGTGATCCGCTCCAGATACAAGGATATCTCCAACTTGCTGCTCTCCGGAGGTGGCGCCGATACCGCAGCGAAAGAGATAATTGCTGATTTAGGTCTAAACTAGAATTGTATGCTCTGGTACAAGAAAAAGGAACGGATGGAAGCCTTCAGGTCATGGGCCAGTGAGAAGGGATGGAAGTATGTGGAGCAGGATGACATGGGCACCCTCAAATGGCTGGAAGATTTTAGTTTGTTCAAGTATGGATCCGGACGTAAAATAGGTCCCATGATGATGCTTGAAGAAGATGACCTGACGTTCCGTTGCCTGTTTGATTACACGTACACGGTATCGACAGGAAAATCATCAGCAACCTATTGGCAAACGGTATTCTTTCGCTATTCCAAGAAACTGGCCCTTCCGCATTTTATCATGGTGCCTGAAAAATGGTATCACCGCGTGGGTACTTATTTCGGCATGCAGGATATTGATTTTGTACAATACCCTGAATTCAGTCAAAATTATTTACTGCGGGGAAAGGACGAAGAATATATCCGGCATCACTTTGATCATCCGGACATGATCCGCTTCTTTGATACGCAGGATTTCTATTCGATGGAAGGAGTGAATTACCTCATGATCATGTATGTCAGCAATAAAGTGCTACCGAAAGAACAAGCCCTTCAACTCGTCAACATAGGAAATCGGCTCCACGATTTTTTAGCAGATAAGACACCTGGCATTGAACTGCCGCCCGGAATAGCATTGGAAGAGATTTGACCTATCTATTTGGTCATTTTCTTTTTCACAGATTCGGGCATACCGCCTTCCATGATTTCCTTTACTTCTTCCAAAGTCAGCTGAGCTGCGATTTCAGCAGTCATGCGTTCGCCTTCGATCTTAGGAATGTTGATCGCTTTTTTTCCTTTTCGGATAAAAGGACCCCAACGACCATTTTCAATGCTGATCTTTTCTTTCTCCCATTGTTGAATATACCGGTTAGCTTCCTTTTCCAGTTTGGCTTCCAGTAATTCATGAATCTGGCTGTCCGTCAAATGTTCAGGATCATATTTCTTTGGGATATTCACAAAGGTTCCTTCCCATTTGACATACGGTCCGAATCGACCTTTGCCGCGGGTGACAGGCTTTCCTTTATACGTAGCTACGGGACGATCTTCGTGCAGTTTGGCTTCAATGATTTCATGTACCCGTTCTTCTGAAATCTCTAACGGATCTTCTCCTTTTGGAATGGAGATAAATTGTTCGCCAAATTTGACATACGGTCCGAAACGACCCGCGCCGATCATCACACCCTGACCTTTGTATGTATCCAGATACCTTGGCAGCTTAAACAATTCTTTAGCTTCTTCCAGGGTAATCGTTTCAATGGATTGACCGGGTTTGAGATTGGCGAAACGGGGTTTTTCATCTTCACCCATTTCTTCTCTTGTGCCGATCTGTACGACCGGTCCAAAGCGGGTCATTTGTGTGAGGATCGTATAACCTGAATCAGGGTCTGTACCAAGGTCTCTTCTGCCCCGCACTCTTCCTGCAGAATCCAAAGTTTCTTCAACAGTTTGATGAAACGGACCATAGAAAGATTCAATCATTTTATTCCACACCACATCACCCTCGGCAATTTCGTCAAACTGCTCTTCAATATCTGCGGTAAAATTGTAGTCCATGATCTGCGGAAAATTCTCATTGAGAAAATCCGTGACCAGCAATCCCATATCGGTCGGCACAAGCCTATTGGATATGGCTCCGGTCATTTCAGTCTTGGTTTCTTCTGAAACATCTTTTCCGGAGAGTGTAATGACACTGTATGCGCGTTCGACACCAGGACGGTTTTCACGTATGACATAACCGCGGTCTTCTTCCATGATCTTGCTGATCGTTGGCGCGTATGTTGAAGGACGGCCAATGCCAAGTTCCTCCAGTTTTTTAACAAGTCCTGCCTCTGTATATCGTGCTGGTGGCTTGGTGTAACGCTCCGTACCGGTCATTTCATTCAGGTCGAGCTTCTGACCTTCCTTCAGCGGTGGTAAAATAGCGGCACCCTCTTCTTCTGGTTCATCATCCAACTGCTCGATGTAGAGTTTCAGAAATCCATCAAACTTTATGACTTCACCTTTCGACTGAAGGAATTCACCCGGATGTGCGGAAACGGAAATATTGACTACCGTTCTTTCCAGCTTGGCATCGGCCATCTGTGAAGCTACCGCGCGTTTCCAGATCAGGTCATAGAGACGCTCCATATCACGATCCCCATCACTGATGGATGCGTTTTCAGGATAGGTGGGGCGAATCGCTTCGTGTGCCTCCTGGGCATTGGCTGATTTAGAAGCGTATTGTCTTGGTTGTGCGTATTTATCTCCGAACTCTTTGTTGATCTGAGCGAGGATAGCGGCTTGTGCTTCATCACTCAACTTGGTGGAGTCCGTACGCATATAACTGATGTAGCCGGATTCATACAGTTTCTGCGCGGCAGACATGGTACGCTTTACATTGAAGCCAAGTTTGCGGCTGGCTTCCTGTTGCATGGTCGATGTGGTAAAGGGTGGGGCAGGTTTACGTGTGGCGGGTTTTACATCGATGGAGTCAACTTTAAAGGTTGCGCCTACGCATGCTTCAATCCATTTGCGCGCTGCTGGTTTGGTATCGATCTTGTCCTGGAGTTCTGCTTTGAGATCATACACTTTGCCGTTGTCGTCCTTTACTTTAAAGGTGGCTTGTATTTTGAAAAAAGCTTCGGCCGTGAATCCGTTGATTTCACGCTCTCGTTCTGCAACGAGTTTCACGGCTACAGACTGAACGCGTCCTGCGGATAACTTGCCTTTAACTTTGCGCCAAAGGGTTTCGGATAATTCAAAGCCTACAAGGCGATCCAGCACACGACGTGCCTGTTGCGCGTTGACCAGATTGATGTCAACTGTGCGTGGTTCATTGATGGCGCGCTGAATAGCTTTTTTAGTAATCTCACTGAAGACAATTCGTTTAGTGTGCACCGGATCGAGACCTAATACTTCACACAAGTGCCATGATATGGCTTCTCCTTCGCGGTCCTCGTCCGTCGCGAGCCAGATCTCTTCGGCGGCCTTGGCGGCCTCCTTTAAATCTTTAACGGTTTTCTTTTTTTCCGGGGATACGATGTACTTTGGTACGAAGCCATTAGCAATATCTATCGCGTTATTTCCCTTCTCGAGATCACGGATGTGACCGTAGCTCGACTTCACTTTGAAGTCCTTTCCCAGGAACTTCTCGATGGTCTTGGCTTTGGCCGGGGACTCAACGATCAATAAGTTTTTTGCCATAAAAAGGTGTTAAATGGAGTCTTAGCCCCACAGTGTGAGGGCGCAAAAGTAAAAAGATTTGGATTTTCAGCCCTTTTAACGCCTTTTCCCCGGAAAGTGTTCCTAGGATTCAAACAGGTTATCGTATTCGCTTTTACCCGATGCAGACCGGGTCTGAGCTTCTTTTCTGGGAGCATTGATGTCGAGTTTCTCCTCTTTATTGCCGCCAAGGAGCATCAATGTGCTGTTCTTTTCCCATTCTTCCAGCATCTGGAGGCCCTGCTCCTCAAAGACACCGTTTTGAAGGTCTACGGAATCCATAAAACTGCTGGACATCTCCATAAAGCGCTCCATTTCACCTACTTTCATCGCTACATCATCCGCGATGACTTCAAGGGCCTGGTCAAACATGGCGCGTTTATCGGCATTGCCAGAGATGATAGACATGGCTGATTTCATAGCACTATGACTGGCGCGGATCGCTTTACGTTCTTCTTCCTTCAATTTCACCTGGTCCTTTGTGTCTTCCAGCAGAATTTCTGAATTGGAGTACATTTTGGTCAGGACACGGTACAGGATATTCATTTTATTTTCCAGTACGGCATATTTTTCATTGGACTCCTTGAGACGCGCAGCTTTTCGGCTGGAGAGCAGCATTTGTTTTTCAACACCTTGCTCACGGGCCTTTTGAGCCAATTTCATATTGTAATCAATTTCGGCCGCATTCTCTTCCTGGATCGTTTTGAGTTTGCGAATCTGGCCGCGGAGAATTCCGATCTGTTCACCCATCTTTTTCAGGTTATCCTGCAAATCCTCAATATAATTTTTAAGAATACCAATAGGGTCGATGGTAATAAACCAACTGGTAATATTGCGCATAACAGATTTATACATGTAGCTGACCAGGGTGCGCATCTTTGGATCAAGCACCATATAGATGATGGCTCCAAGTACAAGCAGCGTGACCACAAGGCCAAGGAGGTTTGATGCAAAGGCGAGAATTTGCGGCAGGAATTTAACGACGACATAGCCGAGGCCCGCAAGGATAGCCAGCATGAAAAATAGTCCTGTTCTTCCTTCGGGTCTGCCCCAGAATGATTTGGGTTTGGTGCTCAGGCTGCCACTGAAATCTTGAGCTGGAGTTGTCATAAGCAGGTGATTATAGGTTTTGTTGAATCAGCGTGATGTCCTGTTCGATCGAAAGGACAAATTGCTGATATGTATTTTCAAATTTAAGTTTTGTTTGCTCAATGGAAGACTTTGCTTCAGCAACTTCCTCATCAGACCGTGAAATTTTTTCCTGAAAGGATTGAATTTCTTTCTCCAGTCTGGCAATCTGCCTGCGATGTTCTTCAATGGCTTGTTCCAGTCGTTTTAGTTCTTCTTTTTTCGAATCGATCCGCTGCTGGACCTGGTTTGTCAGGGCCTGATCAAATTGCTTCTTTTCATCCCCCAAAACGGACAGATAGTGCCGGGCCGACTGGACAAGCGAATCTTTGGTCACCCCCATAGTGGACGCCGTCGCAAAAGCAGATTTCAGCGCGGTCGAACTGTCAAGCTTGAGGCTTGCCAGTTGTTCGATCGATTGTTTGAATTTAAGATAGTCAAAGCCCGGCTGAACCTGCTTGACCATGGCGCTTTCCAGGAAATCGACACTTTTAGGATCCGCATCACCATTGAGCCGCAATAACTGTGAAATCTTCATACCCGTTAAATAAATACAGTCCCAAATATAGAGTAACCGCTGTATAGCTGGTAAAATAAATCCGCGCCAGCCCTGACAGCTCCCTTTTAGACGTAAATCAGTAAAATAATATACGAGGAGGGCCGATCAGAGGTGTATAGATACATCTTTCGAATAGGGATACCGCATCAGGTAATCCAGTGCCACTTCAAAAGGAAGGTTTTCGTACACGATTTTATAGAGGGTTTCAATGATCGGCAACCTTGTCTTTTCTGTTTTAGCCAGCATAAAGGCTATTTTGAGGGTACGCACGCCCTCAGCCAATTCATCAGAAGATTCAAGCAGATCCCTGAGTTGCTTGCCTTGCCCCAATTGAAACCCGAAGTTGAAATTCCGGCTGCTGGAGCTAGTGGCCGTGGCGATGAGGTCCCCGATGCCTGCCGTTCCCAGAAACGCAGACTTGTCTGCCCCCAGAAGGCCTCCGAAATAGGCAATCTCATGGAGTCCCCGGGTGATGAACAGTCCCTGCACATTTTTACCCAATCCTTTTCCACTCAAATATCCGGACCCTACTGCGATGATATTTTTAAAGGCGCCAGCGAGCTCCGCACCTGTGATATCAGATGATCCAAAAACAAATATTTTTTTACTGGACAACACCTCAATTCCAATACTCACCACTTCATCAAATTCACTGGCGATAACAGTAGCCGTAGGTTGGCCTTCAAGAATTTCCTTACTGAGGTTAGGACCCGAGAGGCATCCGACTCTGAGTACATTGCTTTCCTGGTTGATCACGGTCGACATGGTACATACATCCTCGCGGGACAGTTTGCCGCTAAACGTCATCACGTCCCTGATACGTGATGTGTCTAATCCCTTGGTGCCGTGAATAAGGATATGCCTTGGTGCGAGTAATGGACCGAGGGCCTTCATCATATTGCGGAAGTCATCGGAAGGCACGACCGGAAATATGACCTCACAGGATTCTGCTAACGGGGTGTAGGATGAAATCGCGGTGATAGCGGGCGCCAGATGAACACCAAGATGAGTTCTGGTTTCATTGATTCTCCTGGCCACTTCAGGATCTCTCGCATACAAGAGAACATCATTGTTGATCGCGAGCAGTTGCGCAACCGTAATTCCAAAACTTCCAGCTCCGACAACACCGACAGGGGGCTTACCAAAGTGATGGCTTTTATGCATAGCGCTGGCCGTTGTCGAAGGATAAAGGAATTACTTGTTTTTCTTTTTAGCGGCAATATTGGCTGAGGCCTGGTTTTTTCTGGATTCAGCGAGTTTTTGCTGTTCCTTCATCGCCTGTTCGAGTCGTGCTGCAAATCCGCCTTCCTTCTTGGGTTTCTCTTTATTCTTATTCAACTCGGCCATAATCTTGGTCTCATCGAAAAGCCACTTTTTAGCTCCTAAGGTTTGACCAATATTGAGCAAGTTGGAATACAACAGGTACAGCGTCAAACCTGAAGCATAACTGTTGAAGAAAACAAGGAACATCACTGGCATGATATACTGCATATATTTCAATGCAGGATTCATATTGGCCATGTCCATGTTTTGCATATTGTAATAGGTATACGCAATGGTGCTCGCGGCCCACAGTAACGTCAGCATACTGACATGCGCCCCGAAATAAGGTATATCAAACGGCAGGTTGAAAAACACATCATAAGACGACAAGTCCGTAGCCCATAAAAATGAAGCTTGCCTGAATTCGATGGACGCAGGGAAAAAGCGATATAGGGCAAACCACACAGGCATCTGCAATAACACAGGGAAACAGCCACCAAGAGGATTGACGCCATATTCACGGTAAACCTTCATGGTTTCCATTTGCTGCTTCTGCATATCATCCTTGTACTTCTCACGCAAGCCGGCAAGAGATGGCTTGAGCGCAGACATCTTGGCTTGGCTATGCAGCATCTTGTAGGACAATGGAAACAACGCAAGTTTAACCAACAGCGTCAGCAGGAGAATGACAATCCCGTGACTGCCGATAAACGCAATCAGGAAATTGAAGATGGGACGTATGACCCAACGGTTGATGGTGCCAAAGATGCTCTGACCAAATGGAATGATGTCCTCCAGTTCGACCTTATATTGCCTCAGGTTTTCGAAATCATTCGGCCCTATGTACATCGTCATTTTCTTCGGGCTTCCATT